>JAKAZL010000004.1:77223-89076 GCA_021815925.1 Pseudomonadota bacterium
GCCGTGAGCGCCGGTTCACCGATGATCGTGAGCGGCCCGGAGACGGCGACGCGCGAGGCACGCATGCTGTGCACCTCGGCACCGATCAGCAGACCGGACAGCAGCGAGCGCGCCCACGCAGCCGATCGGCCCTCGATCAGCTGCGCGCTGCGCGTCTCGAACAGATTGGCCGACAGGTCGTAGCGGGCCGCATTGCGCAAGCCGATCTCGAACGCGTCTTCATCCGTCTCGGCCGCGCCGCCGACACGCAGCAGCGCTGAGCGCGCGCTCAACAGGTCGTAGAGCTCCCCCGTGCAGTAAGTCTGCAGCCGCGCGATGCGCCCGTCGCGCACTTCCACCCATTTGCTGTAGGTGCCGGGCAGCACCAGGATCTGGCGGCCGCAGGCGAGCGGCGGCTCGAGCGACAGCGCGCCGAAGATCTGGGTCTCCTCCCCGCGCATGGCGTCGGGCACGTCGCGAAAGTTCTGCGCCTGAATGCCGGCGAGGACGATCAGCCCGTCCTCGCCATCGCGCAATCGCCGCGCGCCGGCGCGCCACTGTGCCAGTGTCGCCGGCGCACGCACGTACGGCACCTCCGCCAGACCGTTGCGCGAGCCCGCCATGCCGCACAGCACGAGCGGTCCGAGCCGCCCCTCGGCGCGCCACGGCTCGAGCGCCGCGGCCAGCGCATCGGCCGGCGAGCATGACCCCAGCTGGGCGATGCCCGGCCCATCGCGCCGTTCCGTGATCACACCGCCGATCTCTCGGAACGCCCGCAGCCGGCTGCTGCCCCAATCGCACAGCACGCGCGCGCCGGCGAGGTCCGCCGCGGATGACGGCCGCGGGCTCGCCTCGTTCGTCTTGCCCTCAGCGCGCTGCACGATCGGGCCGCCCCTGCACCCGCGCCCGGGCATCGCCGCCGGCGCTGGCACAGGACTCATCCGCGGCAGTTCGTGCCAGCGCCTGACGGCCCGCCACCGCTCTGCTGGGACTGATGATCAACCGGCTCGCCGCGCGGATACGGTCAGGGCCGGTAGCCGTAGTACTCGCAGAACCATTCCACGAAACGCCGCACACCCTCCTCGACCGAGGTCTTCGGGCGGTAGCCGATCTCACGCGCCAGATCCTCGACGTCGGCGCAGGTCTCGGGCACGTCACCGGGTTGCAGCGGCAGGAACCGCTTCTCGGCCTTGCGCCCGAGGCATTGCTCGAGCACTTCGATATAGCGCATCAGCTCCACGGACTGATGATTGCCGATGTTGTACAGGCGATACGGCGCGCGGCTGCTCGCCGGATCGTGCGTCGCACCACTCCAGTTCGGGTCGGGCGTGGCAACCCGCTCGCAGGCGCGCACCACACCCTCGGCGATATCATCGACGTACGTAAAGTCGCGCTTGTGGCGTCCGTTGTTGTAGACGTCGATCGGCTTGCCCTCGAGGATGTTGCGGGCAAAGAGGAACAGCGCCATGTCGGGGCGTCCCCACGGACCGTAGACGGTGAAGAAGCGCAGACCCGTGGTCGGCAGGCCGAACAGGGCGGAGTAGCTGTGCGCCATCGCCTCGTCGGCCTTCTTGGTGGCCGCATAGATCGACAGCGGATGATCCGCCCCCCGGTGCGGGGAGAACGGCATGTCGGTGTTGGCGCCGTACACCGAGCTCGTCGAGGCGTACACCAGATGCTCGACTGAATTGTGCCGGCACCCCTCGAGCACGGTGAGCGTGCCGGTGACGTTGCTGCGCACGTAACTGTGCGGATCCTTCAACGAGTGCCGTACGCCGGCCTGCGCGGCAAGGTGGATCACCCGCGCGAAGCGCTCCGTGGCGAACAGCTGTGCCATCGCAGACTCATCGGCAATATCCAGGCGGATGAAGCGAAAGCCGCTCTCGCGGCGCAGCCGCTCCAGACGCGCTTCCTTCAGCGACACGTCGTAGTAGTCGTTGAGATTGTCGACGCCAACCACCTCGTGCCCGCGCTCGAGCAGCTTTCGGGTGGTGTGAAATCCGATGAAACCGGCCGCGCCGGTGAGCAGAATTTTCATTGTTCCTCGATGGTCCCGGCGGCATCGCGCGCCGCCCGTTGCGCCAGATCCTCGCATTCTACGCGGCGGCATGCTCCGTGACGCGCACTGTATCGCAGCGCGCACAGGCGGTGCTCACGGACGTTCCGCGCCGAGCCGCGAGCCGAGCGGCGCGGCGGCCGCACCGGGACGCGTCTTGCCGGTGATGATGATGACGACGCTCGCGATCACCAGCACCGTGCCGAGCAGGGTTCGGGCATCGAGCCGCTCCCCGCCGAGAAGATACCCGATGATCACGGCGACCAGCGGATTGACGTAGGCGTAGGTGCCGACCTTGGTCGGGGATTCGTGCTGGATCAGCCAGGTATACGCCCCGAAGGCGAGCAGCGAGCCGGGCACGATCAGATACGCCAGCGCCAGCCACGCCCCGAGCGACACGGCCGCCGGGTCGAACCCTCGCTCCTGCCCGAAGATGACGCTCGCCACCGCCAGGAGCACACCGCCGGCGAGCATCTGCGTCCCGGCGCTCATGACCTTGGAGTCGGGCAACGGCAGCAGCCGCATCAGGATCGAAGCGGCCGACCAGCTGACCGCTGCGAGCACCAGGGCCATCGCCGCAAGCCAGTACACCGGTGCGCCGGAGAGTCCGAGCGCAGGGTCGACCAGCACCACCACGCCGCCGAGGCCGACGAGCAGCGCCGCGGCGAGCCGCGGCGTCAGTCGCTGCGTGCGCAGCCAGATGATCTCCGCGACGGCGGTGAAGGCGGGAATGGTCGCGAGCATCACCGCCGCCATGCCCGAGTCGATGCGCCGCTCGGCGCTGAACAGCAGCCCGTAATCCATCACGAAGATCAGGAAGGCGAGCAGCACGATCGAGCCCCACTGCCGACGGCTCGGCAGGCGCTGTCCGCGAACAAGTCCCCAGGCGCACATCAGCACCCCGGCGATGGTGAAGCGGATTGCCGCCATCAGCAGCGGCTCCATCTCACGCACGCCGACACGGATCGCGAAGTAGGTCGAGCCCCATACGAGGTAGAGGGTCGCAAAGGCGGCCAGGGTCTTGAGCTTGCTGGGCACGGCGCGCTCCGGAAGGGGCGATGGCGGGCGGCGGGGAACCGCTCCGATCATACCCGGGCGCCGGTCCGGCCGCCCGCGCGGCGCGCCGGGACCGCCCGGGACCGGCGCAGCGCGCCGCGGTCTGCGGGGCCGTCCGCGGCGTGCACCAGGTCACACTTCAGCGCGTCCGAGGCGGAGATTTCGCAGTTTGTGCCGACAACCGGAGGTATTGCCGAGATTTTCATTCATCTGCAAGGTCTGATGCGCGCCATGGCTATCTGGCTGATCACACCTCTGTTGCTCGCCGCTGCCGGCCTCGCCATGCTGCCGGCGCTGCGCCGGGCGCTGGGCTGGGGCGTACCGGCTACCGGACGGACGCCCGAAGACTCCGGCGCGAGCTCCGCCGCGCCGGTGGGCGCTGCCGAGGCGCCCTCTGCGCCGCCGTCCGCCCCAGTGCGGCAGGAAGCACCCGCAGAGCCGAAGGACGGCACGACGCTCGAGCCGGCCGAGATCCTGCAGCGGCTGCGCGCACTGCAGCTCGGCCTGAGCGCCCCCGCTGCCACCGACCCCGAACGCGACAAGCAACTCGCCAAGGTCCTCGCAACGCTCGACGAGCGGGCGCTCGAGCAGCGCCACTTTCCGCGTCGCCCCAACCTGCTGCCGCAGCTGGTGCACGCCGTCAACGACGAGACGGTCGCGCGGCGCCAGCTCGTAGCCATCATTGCGCGCGACCCGGCGCTGGTCGACAGCCTGCTGCGCATGGCCAACAGTTCCTTCTACCGCATCAGCCCGCAGCCGGTGGAATCGATCGAGCGGGCCGTGGCGATTCTCGGCAGTGACGGCCTGCGCTCGGTGATCGCCACTGCGCTGATGCAGCCGATCTTCAATTCGGCCACGGCCGCAGATTTTCCGCACTTCGCCCACCTGGTCTGGGAGCACGCGCTGCGCTCGGCGCAGGCGGCGCTCGTACATGCGGCCGTCGCCGAGCGCACCGAGCCGTTCGCCGCCGAGCTGCTCAGCCTGATCAGCGGCCTGGCCGAGATCGTGTTGTTCCGCGCTGCGCGCGAGCAGTGCGCCGCCGCAGCCAAGGGCGGCGCGCCGACCGCCGCGCTGCTCGCTGCGCTCCTGCAGGCACAGGCGAGCCTCCTCGCACAGCGCATCGGCGCGGACTGGCAACTCTCCGAGGCGGCCCGCGCCGCGCTCGCCGAGCAGAGCGAGCCGACACTCCCGGCGACACCGCTCGGCCGCTCGCTGCGATTCGGCCGCATCGCCGGCGCACTCGCCGTGCTGCACTCCAGCGGCCGAATCGACAAGGCCACCGTCGGCCTCTCGCTGCCACCCAGCGCGCTGCCGGCGGCACACCGCGACATTCTGCTCGGCAAGCTGCTGCAACCCTTCCAGGATCCGCGTACCGCCGCCGGCGCAGCGCAGCGGCGCTGAACGCCGCGCGCTCGGCTCCTCGCCCTCGCCGGTGGACGGCGCGCGCGAACGGGTCGATGATGCACGGGCGGCCCGTGACCCGGCCGCGGAACGCCTTGCATGAACCAGGTACTGCCCATTCTCGTCTCCACGCTGGCCGGCACGGTCCTCGGCGCGCTGATCGCGTGGCTGCTCACCCACGTGTACGCGCGCCTTGCACTGCGCGAGCTGCGCAAGCAGCGCGATCAGCTGGAGCGCTACAACCGCTCGCTCAGCACCCTGCTGAAGTCCTGGGAGGACCAGGGGCAGGTGGAGCTCACACGCAATGCGCGCGAGGAGATCACGGGCGGCCGATTGCTCCCGACTGGGGCGACGGGCCCATCGGCATCGGGTCCGGGCACCGCCCTGCGCCGGACCTGAGGGGCGCTTCGCGTCGCAGTCACCGGCCCATCCCGCCCCATCCCGGCCGCAGCGGCTCAGGCGCCGGCACGCACGAGTCGCTCGAAGCCCGCGCGCAGGTCGGCCTTCAAGTCCTGCACATCCTCCAGGCCGACCTGAATGCGCAGGACGAATCCGTCGGGATTCCACGCCGTGGCCGTCCGGTAGGCACGGCAGTCGAACGGGATGAGCAGACTCTCGAAGCCACCCCAGGAATAGCCCATGCCGAACAGCGTGAGCTGATCGAGCATCGCGGCGAGACCCGCACGGGTGAATCCGGGCTGCAGGATGAAGGAAAACACGCCTGTCGAGCCGGTGAAATCCCGCCTCCAGAACTCGTGCCCCGGGCAGGACGGGAACGCCGGATGCAGCACGGTCCGGACCTCGGGCTGCCCGCGCAGCCACTCGGCCAGCTCGAGGCCGCGGCGCTCGGCTTCCTTGACCCTGATGTGCAGCGTGCGCATGCCCCGCAGCGCCAGATAGCAGTCCTCGGCGCCCGGCAGCATGGCGAGGTTGCGATAGGTGCGCCGCAGCGCCGGCAGCAGCCGCGCCGTGGCGCTCACCAGCCCGAGCAGCAGATCGGAGTGTCCGCCGAGGTATTTTGTCCCCGCCTCGACCGCCAGATCGCAGCCGTGCTCGTGGGCGCGGAAGAACAGCGGCGTCGCCCAGGTGTTGTCGATGATGGTCGTCAGACCGCGCTCGCGGGCGAGCGCGGTGATGGCGGGCACATCCTGGACCTCGAAGGTCTGCGAGCCGGGAGACTCGAGAAAGATCGTCGAGGTGTTCGGCCTGAACAGCCGCTCCAGTCCCGCGCCGAGCAGCGGATCGTAGTAGGTGGTCTCGACCCCGAATCGCGCCAGCATCCCGCCGCACAACTCGCGCGTCGGCTGGTAGACGTTGTCCGGCATGAGCAGGTGATCGCCGTGCTTGAGCGCGCTCAGCAGGGCGAGCGCCACGGCCCCCAGGCCCGATGGACTCAGCGCCGTTCCGGCCGCACCGGTCAACGCCGTCCAGGCGCTCTCGAGACTCTCGATCGTCGGGGAGCCGGCCGTGCCGTAGGTGTAGCGCGCCCGGTTGTTCTCCAGATCGTCCAGGCTCTTGAACAGCACCGTCGAGCCGCGGTAGACGGGCGTGTTGACGAAGCCGTAGTGCGCCTCGGAGGTCCTGCCGAGCTGTGCGAGCCGGGTGCCGATTCCCGGGATATGTCCATTGTCTTTCATGATCTGCCGCGGTCACTCACCGTGAAATGCCGCCCTGTATACGCTCCCTGCGCCCGCCCTGCACCTGCGAGCGTCCGCCCGGCGGGCGGACCCGGTGTCGCCGCTGTGGATTTGTGCATCCCGCCGGCTCATGCTAGCGCTGTGAGACAGCCAGTCCGCGCCGCGCGCACCGAGGAATCCTGATGGCCGCCATCGTGCTCACCAATGCCCGCATCTTCGATGGGGAAAATGCCGACTGCCCGCAAGGCATGCAGGTCCTCATCGAGCAGGGCCAGATCCGCGAGATCTCCACTCGGCCCATCAAGGCGGCGAACGCCACCACCATCGATCTTGGCGGGCGCACCCTGATGCCCGGGCTCATCGACGCCCACATCCACGCCTACGGCAGCGACGTCAACGTGCAGAAGATCGAGCTCGCCGGGGAGGCCTACCGCACCGCGCATGCCGCGCGCATGCTCGGCTTCGCGCTCGATTGTGGGTTCACGACCGTGCGCGACATCGGCGGCGGCGACTACAGTCTCTGGCGCGCCATCGAGGATCGACTGATACGCGCGCCGCGCTTCTACTACGCGGGCAAGATGCTCTCGATGACCGGCGGCCACGGCGACATGCGCCCGATGGCCGAAGCGGATCACGAGTACTGCCGCTGCGGCGCCAGCAATTCGCTGTGCGTCGTCGCGGACGGGGTCGATGCGTGCATCCGGGCCACGCGCGAGCAGCTGCGGCGCGGTGCGCACTGCATCAAGATCATGGGCTCCGGCGGCGTCGCCTCGCCCACCGATCCGATCTGGATGAATCAGTACCGCGAGGACGAGATCCGCGCCATCGTCAATGAGACGACCGAGCGGCGCACGTACACCGCTGCGCACTGCCATCCGGCAAGCGCCGTGCGCCGCTGCGTCGAGTACGGCGTGCGCAGCATCGAGCATGGCACCCTGATCGATGACGAGACCGCCGCCTTCGTCGCGAGCCGCGGCGCCTTCGTGGTGCCCACGATGGCCATCATCTTCGCCCTCATCGAGACCGGCCGGCAGCTCGGCTTTCCGGCGCCGAGCCTGGAGAAAGCCCAGGTCGCCTACGAGCGCGCGCTCGGCGGCATGGAGTCGATGCGCAAAGCGGGCGTGCAGATCGGCTTCGGCACCGATCTGCTCGGGGAAACCTACCTGCAGCAATGCCGCGAGTTTTCCATCCGCCGCGAGGTGTTCACGCCCCTGCAGATCCTGCGCCAGGCCACCTCGGTGAACGCCGCGCTGCTCCAGGAGCAGGACCGGCTCGGCTGCATCCGCCCGGGCGCGCACGCCGATCTGCTGGTCGTCGACGGCGATCCGCTCAGCGACATCGGACTGCTCGCGGCCAATGGCCGAAATCTGCGGCTCATCATGCGTGCCGGGGAGCTCATCCGCAACGAACTCTAGCCCGCCCCGACCTCACCGGGCGCGGCGTGCGATGCGCTGCGGGCGCTACACAACCTCGGACGACAGCTCATGTCCCAGCATTCCGCCACCATCGAGTGGAGCCGAGGCTCCCAGCCGTTCACCGACGGTCGCTACTCGCGCGCGCACCGCTGGAGCTTCGATGGCGGAGCGGTCGTGGCCGCCTCGAGCTCACCGCACGTCGTGCGTGAACCGTTCTCCGTTGCCGCCAACGTCGATCCCGAAGAGGCCTATGTCGCCGCGTTGTCCAGCTGTCACATGCTGTGGTTTCTCAGCGTGGCCGCCGGCGAAGGCTATTGCGTCGACGCTTACTGCGACCAGGCCGTGGGACACATGACGCGCGCGGCGGACGGCCGGCAGTGGATCGACCGCGTCGAGCTCTACCCGAGCGTCGTGTTCTCGGGAGCCAGACAGCCGGATGCCGAGGCACTTGCGCGACTGCACCACCGGGCGCATGCCAGCTGCTTCCTCGCCAATTCGGTGCGCACCAAGATCACCGTTCACGCCCGCTGAGCGATGCCCGCTCGGGCTGCGCGGCAAACACCCGGGGGCCCCTCAATCGACCGGCCAGGACATCGAGCCCAAGGATTTCCCCAGGTGCTCCCCGGCCCCGGGTGGTCGCTCGACGCTATCGACGCCTCGCCACCAGGGATCGACTGCCGCAGATGCCTGCTCGGGCTCGAGCGCCTCGCCGAGCCGCGGCATGACGAGCCGCGAGCCGCCTGCGGTGCGACGCTCGAACAGGTGCTCGGCCGGCTCATCCCAGGCGTGCATCGCCAGGCTGAAGGTCCCCCAGTGCACGGGCAGCCACGCGGCGGCCCCGAGCAGCGCAACCGCCTCGAGCGCCCGCTCGGGCCCCAGATGCATATCCCCCCAGGCCGGATGCCAGCCGCCCACCTCGAGCATCACCAAGTCGAACGGCCCGAACTGAGCGCGGATCTGCGCGTACTCAGGTGTCAATCCCGTGTCGCCGCTGAAGAACACGCGATGCTGCGCTGATTGAACGGCGTACGAGGACCACAGCGTGCTGTTGCGGGTGCCGGTCGTGCGCCCCGAGAAATGCTGGGCCGGTGCGGCGCTCACCCGCACCTGCGCGCCCGGCAGGTCGTGGTGCTCCCACCAGTCCAGCTCCGTGATGCGCTCCGGGGCAACCCCCCAGGATTCCAGATGCGCCCCGACGCCGAGCGGCGTGACGAACGGGACGTTGCTCCGGGCGAGCCGCCGGATGGTCGGATAATCGAGGTGATCGTAGTGATCGTGCGAGATGAGCACCACATCCACCGGCGGCAGCGCCTCGAGCCGGACGGGCACGGGTTGAAAGCGTCTCGGTCCGAGGAATCGCACCGGGGAGGCCCTCGGACCCCACACCGGATCGGTCAGCACCCGCACGCCGCCGATTTCGATGAGCAGCGTCGAGTGCCCGAGCCAGGTCACCCTCAGGCCGCTGCCGGGCGCTCGACGCCAGCGCTCGAGCGGATCGAGCGCGGGCAGGGGCTGCGCGGGCATGCGCCGGCCGCCGCGACCGAACAGGAACTCACTCAACCTCGGCATGGCTGCCGTGGGGTCGCGCAGGCCGGCCTGGATCGGCTGAACGTTGCGGAAGCCCTCGCCGGCCCACAGGCGCGAGCTGCGCATGCGCTCGAGGCGCGCTCCGTGCGCTTTGGAACCGAACGTTTTCACGCGCCTCGTCTCATGTCGCAGGCGCGATCTTACGACACCGGACTTGAACTGGGGTGACGCGCGGCGCGTCCCTGCACCGGCTCGGCGGCACCCTCTTGACGCGTCCGGGGCGCTGGTCAGACTGTCCAGGCATGACGCGCCGCAGCGGATACGCCGACCTGCCCCTGCACGGTGGCCATGTGCCGGCCTGGCTCAGTGCGCGCATGGCAGCGCTCGGCCGGGTCATCACCGAGGCGATCGTGCAGCACTACGGCCGGGATGAGCTGCTGCGCCGCCTGGCCCACCCGTTCTGGTTCCAGTCCTTCGGCGCCGTGATGGGCATGGACTGGCACTCCTCGGGCATCACCACCAGCGTGCTCGGGGCACTGAAGCGCGGGCTCGCTCCCGTGCAGCGTGAACTCGGTATCTACGTCTGCGGCGGCCGCGGTCGCGCCTCGCGCCGCACTCCGGCTGAGCTCACTGAGGTCGGAGAGCTCACCGGAATCGACGCCGGCTCACTCGCCGCGGCAAGCCGGCTGGTCGCCAAGATCGACAGCGCCGCCGTGCAGGACGGCTACGAGCTCTATCTGCACGGGTTCATCGTCACTGCCGACGGCCGCTGGATCGTGGTGCAGCAGGGCATGAATCCGGCGCGCCGGGAAGCCCGGCGCTATCACTGGCAGTCCGAGGGGCTGAAGAGCTTTCTCGACTCACCGCATGCGGCGATCGAGGGCGGCAACGTCGGTGAGATCATCAACCTCGCCGATGCCCGGGCGCGGGCCGCCCGGGCGGCCGGACTCGAGCTCGTCCAAGCGGGTCCTGAGCGAACACTGGGTGTGCTGCGCGAGCTCAGCGGGCAGCGCGGCCGGACCCTGAGTCTGTTCCCGCCAGCGCCGGGCGCGACGCGAGCGTCGCCCCTGCCCCAGCCTGATCCCCTCCCCCGCCTGAGCATGCCGGCCCGGCACGAGATTTTAGGCTCCGACATCGTGCTGCGCCGGCTGCACGGTGCACTCGCGGCGGCCGCCGAGCGTGGCCCGCGCGACTATGCCGACCTGCTCCTCACGCCCGGAGTCGGCGCCCGCACGGTCGAGGCTCTCGCGCTCGTGGCCGAGGTCGTGCACGGCACGCCCGCGCGCTTCTCGGACCCGGCACGCTTCTCACTCGCGCACGGCGGCAAGGACGGTCATCCGTTTCCGGTGCCACTGAAGGTTTATGACGAAACGCTGCGCATCCTGAAGCTTGCGGTCAGTCAGGCCCGAATCGGCCGCACGGAGCGGCTCGACGCCCTGCGGCGCCTCGATACGCAGGCGCGCCGGCTGGAACGCACGGCACGCGGTCCGAGCTTCGAGTCCTTCGTCGCACGCGAACGGGCCGCCGCAGCGCAGCTCGGCGGGCGCACCTGCGTCGATCGCTAGAGGGGCTGCGCCCGTGGCTTCATCCGCTCGCCCGGGCGACGAGAAATCGCCGCCGCACCTGCCCGGCACCGACCGGATCATCGCGCAGCGCGCAGCCTCTTGCCCGAGAACGCTCGCTCGCAGAATTCGCCCGTGCGACGGTAACTCGCGCCTGACAGAGCCGCGCGCCGGACTGCCACGAGGGCCGACCGTGCGTCGCAAAGCACTTCAGAGCGATGCTGCGCGGCCGACGCGGCGGCCCTGCTGGGGAGCAAGCGATCAGCCCAAGAATGCGCGCAAATGAAGATCTGACCGTGGGGTGCCGGCTCGCAATCATCGGTCCGACTGCGCGCAGCGAGAGCCCGAATCATTCTCGCGTCGGGACATCTCTCAAGAGAGCCAGACTTACTACCCGATGGACATGTCGGACACCGGATCCGTCCGGTGTGACCTCGAGCGTCGGCCGCATCCCGGCGGCCGAGACGCGCCCGACGCGGTACTCGGGCATGATCCGCATCATGCTGGAATTCTGAACGCGACCGTGCAGCGCACCTCACCATCGGCGCGAGCGCGCAGCGGTCCGAGTGAATGACGAGTTCGGGGCATGCATACTGGTGGCGACGCCTCAAAGTTCGACGACACTCGCCTGCTCGGCTGCAAGAGGCTCGCGCGAGGGTCGGCGGATCAACAACCACGTGAGCAGTGCCAGCGCACCAATGCCTCCCACGATGGCTTCCGCGCCTGCCAGACCTCGACCGCCCCAGTGCTCGCCGCCCCATCCGTCCACCTGCAGCATGTAGAGCACCGGGATATTTCCAAGTGAGTTGATGATGCTGTAGCGCGTGCTGCCGCTCTTGCCGGATTCGCCCAGGAACTCCAGGACCACCGCGGTGAACATCGCGTAACAGCAACCAACGGTGAACAGATACAGCAGAGCGCCGACGTAATAGGTCGTCGGACGCATAGACCCCACCCACAGGACCGACAGGCACATGCAGTTCACGATCGCCACAAGCATGTACAGCACCGGAGCCTCGATGCGACGACGGATCAGAGACATCGCTCCTGCGCCACCGGCGATCAGTAAGCCACCGAGCAGGCCGTTGATCCAGGCGACCTGATCGCCATTGACGCCGTACTCACGGGCTACGCCAGGAAGCAGCCCGATCGCAGCGCCGCTCCCCATCGGGAAGGTCATGCACGCGATGTACGGCAGTGCCCCACGGCGAAAGAAAGTT
>JAKAZL010000113.1 GCA_021815925.1 Pseudomonadota bacterium
GCCGCAGCGGCTTCGAGGAAATCATCGTCGCGGGCATCGTGCTCACCGGCGGCAGCGCCCGCATGGAGGGCGTCATCGAGCTCGCCGAGGAGGTGTTCCACGTGCCGGTGCGCCTGGGGCTGCCGCAGCAGGTGCAGGGTCTCACCGACGTGGTGCGCAACCCGGTGTTCGCCACCGGCGTGGGCCTGCTGCAGTACGCCCGCGACAACATTCTGCCCGCACGGCGCGGACGCTCGCTTGGCGGCAACGCCAAGTCGACGCTCGGGCGCATGCGGGCGTGGTTCGAAGGGAATTTCTGATCGTGATCCGTTTTATTCATCTCAGCCATCATCGAGGAGCGCACAATGTTTGAACTGATGGATGCCTACAGCCAGAGCGCCGTGATCAAGGTCATCGGCGTGGGCGGCGGAGGCGGTAATGCCGTCGCCCACATGCTGACGAGCGGGATCGAAGGCGTGGAGTTCATGTGCGTCAACACCGACTCGCAGGCGTTGAAGCACGCAAAGGTCAAGACAGCGCTGCAGATCGGCAGCAACATCACCAAGGGGCTCGGCGCCGGCGCCGATCCGGAGGTCGGCCGGCAGGCCGCGATGGAGGATCGTGACCGCATCGTCGAGCTCATCAAGGGCTGCGACATGCTGTTCATCACCGCCGGCATGGGCGGTGGCACCGGCACGGGCGGCGCGCCGGTGGTGGCGCAGGTCGCCAAGGAGCTCGGTATCCTCACGGTGGCGGTGGTGACCCGTCCGTTCGAGATGGAAGGCGGCAAGCGCTCGAACGTCGCCGATCACGGCATCGCCGAGCTCGGCAAGTACTGCGACTCGCTGATCACCATCCCGAACCAGAAGCTGCTCACGGTGCTCGGTGCGCAGACCACGCTGCTCGATGCGTTCAAGTCCGCCAACCAGGTGCTGCAGGGCGCAGTGCAGGGCATTGCCGAGCTGATCACCCGGCCGGGCCTGATCAACGTCGACTTCGCCGACGTGCGCACCGTCATGTCCGAGACCGGCATGGCGATGATGGGCACCGGCACGGCAAGCGGCGAGGGCCGCGCCCGGGCCGCGGCCGAGGCGGCCGTCTCCTCGCCGCTGCTCGAGGACATCAACCTCACCGGCGCGCACGGCATCCTGGTGAACGTCACCGCGGGCATGGATCTGTCCATCGGGGAGTTCCAGGAGGTCGGCCAGATCGTCAAGGAGTTCGCCTCCGAGGACGCCACCGTGGTGGTGGGCACGGTGATCGATCCGGAGCTGACCAACCAGGTGCGCGTCACGGTGGTGGCCACTGGCCTCGGCCGGCCGCCCGCGGCGGTCGGCGCCCGTCCGGTGGTCGGTGCGCCGCAGCGTGAGCCGGTTGCGGCGCGCGAGGCGCGTGGCGAGCCGCCGATGCGCGTCGTGCGCCGCGGCATGCCCTCGAGCAGCGATTACGCCAAGCTCGACCGGCCGACCGTGCAGCGCCAGCGCGCCGTCGGCGACGGGCTGCGCCAGGACGTCCCGTCGGACGATCTGCTCGACATCCCGGCGTTCCTGCGCCGGCAGGCCGACTGAGCGGTGCCCCCTCCATCCCACCCGGGGTTGATGGCGCCCCGGGGGGATGGAGCGCGGGCGCGGCCTGCGAAATGGCGCGAAATGGAGTAAATGGGCCGGCTATGGTAGGGTACGGCGCCACTACCCGCCCGGGTCGGCCCATACTTGGGTGGGCCAGGTCCGTGCGGACCTCAGAATAAGCACTCATGGTTGGACAACGGACGCTGAAGAATTCGATTCGCGCGACGGGCGTGGGTCTGCACACGGGCAAGAAGGTGCTGATGACCCTGCGCCCCGCTCCGGCCGACTCCGGCATCGTCTTCCGGCGCACCGATCTGCCGGTTCCGGCCGAGGTGCGCGCCGATGCCGAGAACGTCGGGGATACCATGCTCGGCACGACGCTGTGCAAGGGTGCGGCGCGCGTCTCGACCGTCGAGCATCTGCTGTCGGCCTTCGCCGGGCTCGGCATCGACAATGCGGTGGTGGAACTGTCGGCGCCCGAGGTGCCGATCATGGACGGCAGCGCCGGTCCGTTCGTCTTCCTGCTGCAGTCCGCCGGCATCGAGGAGCTCGCCGAGCCGAAGCGCTTCATCCGCATCACCAAGCGGCTGAAGGTGAACGACGGCGACAAGTGGGCCGAGTTCAGCCCGTTCGACGGCTTCAAGGTCAACTTCGAGATCGAGTTCAACCACCCGCTGTTCAAGCGGCGCGCGCAGCGCGCCTCGATGGACTTCTCCACCACCTCGTTTCTGAAGGAAGTCAGCCGGGCGCGCACCTTCGGCTTCCTGCGCGACCTCGAGACACTGCGCGCGCACAACCTCGCGCTCGGCGGCAATCTCGACAACGCGATCGTGCTCGATGACTTTCGCGTCCTGAACGAGGACGGGCTGCGTTACGAGGACGAGTTCGTCAAGCACAAGATCCTCGATGCGATCGGCGATCTGTACCTGCTCGGCCACGGGTTGATCGGCGAGTTCAGCGGCTACAAGTCCGGTCACGGACTGAACAACAAGCTGTTGCGCGCGCTGCTCGCGGACCGCTCGGCCTGGGAAGAGGTTGCCTTCGAGTCGTACGACGAGGCGCCGATTTCCTATCTCGAGGCCGCCGCCCTCGGCAGCGGCTGAGCCGCGCCGTCAGGTGCGCGGCAACACCCGGACTCTGATCTCACGCACACTCGGGTCGGCGCGCTCGATCGCCGGCTGCAGCTCACGCAGCGCATAGCGCAGGCGTGCCGCCCACGCGGCCGAATCGGCGAACGCTGTTAGGATGCCCTCGCGCGCCACCGCGCCGGTGATGTGTGCGCCGAGCGTCTCCGGCAACTGTTCGGAAAACCAACTCTGCCAGAAGGCCTGGCGCGCCGATTGGTCGCGGATCTGCGACAAAACAGGCGCACTGCGCGTGAGCAGCTCGCCAATTGCACGCGGCGCTCCTCGTTTTGTGATGGCGTTGGCCGCGCCTTGCTTGTGCCTCTGAGAGAATTTCGGCATAGTCGCCCGCCGGGTCAAAGATCACGCCCGGCCGGCAGGTGATTGTACAAGTGACGCTACGAGATGGGGGCGGGCAATGAGCGATAAAGCTGAACGCGGGCGGTCAGGCCGCCCGGGGCTGAGACGCGCAGCCGCATGGCTGGGCCGGTTCAATCCCCTGCAGCGCCTCGCGCTGCGCACCGGGCGTCCGGGTGTCAGCGTGGTGGTGTTCGCCCGGGACGGGCGCTCCCGCATGCTCAACCTGAACCTGCGTCACCCGCTGATGCTCGCGGCCATGGGGACGGTCGTGCTGGCGCTCCTCGGCGGGGTATTCGCCTTCGGCATGGCGCTCGGGCGCGGCAGCAGCGGCGATCTGGCGCTGATGCAGACCTCCCACTGGACGGATGTCCTCGCCGATCAACGCGAGCAGATCGCCGACCTGCGCGCGCAGATGCAGGCGCGAGCCGAGGCGCTGGCCATCCAGGTCGGGGACCTGCAGGCGCACATGATCCGCCTCGACGCCCTCGGCGAGCGGCTCACCAAGATGGCCGGGCTCACCGGCAACGCATTCGACTTCAATCACGACCCGCCGCTCGGCGGGCCGGAGACCGACCTGCCCGGCGGCAGCCCCGGCATGCCCAGGCTCGCGATGATGCTCGGGCAGTTGCAGGGTGAGGTCAATCTGCGCGCCTCGCAGCTCTCGGCGCTGGAGAACCTGATTCTCTCGCGCAAGCTGCACCAGGAGATTTATCCGGAGGGTCGCCCGGTGCGCGTCGGGTTCATCTCCTCGCCCTTCGGGGAGCGCATCGATCCGTTCACCGGCTCCGAGGAGTTCCACGAGGGCATTGATTTCGCCGCGCCCATGGGCACGCCTATCCGGGCGGTGGCCGCCGGCGTGGTGACCTGGGCCGGCCCGATGGGCGGCTACGGCAACCTGGTCCAGATCGACCACGGGGACGGATACTCCACCCGCTACGGCCATTCCGAGAAGGTGCTGGTGCACGTCGGGGAGACCGTCAAGCGCGGGGACGTGATTGCCCTGGTGGGCGATACCGGGTACTCGACCGGCCCGCACGTGCATTTCGAAGTGCTGAAGAACGGCCACGAGATCAACCCGGCCGCCTTCATCGGCCAGCGGAACATGACGCTGGCCCAGGTGATCCAGGGCCACTAGCGGCCCCGCCGCCCGCTCGTCCGCGCCGGCCGCGGTCACCCCCGTCGCTTGAATTCAGGCCCGGGGCGCCCATTAGGAGCGCAGCGCCCAAATGCGTAGAATACCCGGTTCTGCGGCGCCGCCTCCCCTTAAGGGGGCGTGCGGCCGCATTCCGGACATGAACCAGGATCGTCAAGTTGCTCACTACCCTCAAGCGTATCTTCGGCAGCCGCAATGAGCGGCTCCTGCGCGGCTACACGCGCTACGTACGTGCCGCGAAGGAATTCGAGCCGGCACTGAAGGCCCTCAGCGACGAGCAGCTGCGCGCCAAGACCGAGGAATTCCGTGCCCGCCTGCGCGACGGAACGGCGCTGAATGCGCTGCTGCCGGAGGCCTTCGCCGTGGTCCGCGAGGCCGCCTCGCGCACGCTCAAGATGCGTCATTTCGACGTGCAGCTGATCGGCGGCATCGCGCTGCACGAGGGGCGGATCGCCGAGATGCGCACCGGGGAAGGCAAGACCCTGGTGGCCACCCTGCCGGCCTACCTGAACGCACTGCCCGGGGAGGGCGTGCACGTCGTGACCGTCAACGAGTACCTGGCGCAGCGCGACGCGGAGTGGATGGGACCGGTGTACCGCTTCCTCGGCCTCACCGTCGGGGTGATCAAGAACTCCCAGAGCCCGGAGGAGAAGCGCGCCGCGTACGCGTGCGACATCACCTACGGCACCAACAACGAGCTCGGCTTCGATTACCTGCGCGACAACCTCGCCTTCAGCCTCGAGGAGCGCGTGCAGCGCCAGCTCGCCTACGCCATCGTCGATGAAGTCGATTCGATCCTGATCGACGAGGCGCGCACGCCGCTCATCATCTCCGGACCGGCCGAGGAGAGCACCGAGCTCTACCTGCGCATCAACAAGCTGGTGCCGCGCCTGACCCGCCAGGAGGTCGAGGAAGGCCCCGGGGACTTCTCGGTGGACGAGAAGGGCAAGCAGGTGCACCTGACCGAGGAGGGGCACGAGCACGTCGAGCAGCTGATGCTCGAGACCGGGCTGCTGCAGCAGGGCGAGAGTCTCTACGACGCGACCAACATCCGCCTGATGCACCACCTGAACGCGGCGCTGCGCTCCCACGCGCTCTACAAGCGCGACGTGGAGTACATCGTGCGCGGCGGCGAGGTCATCATCGTCGATGAGTTCACCGGTCGCACCATGCCGGGGCGGCGCTGGTCGGACGGCCTGCACCAGGCGGTCGAGGCCAAGGAGGGCGTGCAGGTGCGCGAGGAGAACCAAACGGTCGCCTCGATCACCTTCCAGAACTACTTCCGCCTGTACAAGAAGCTCTCCGGCATGACCGGCACGGCCGATACCGAGGCGCCGGAGTTCCTGCAGATCTACGGGCTCGAGGTGGTGGTCATTC
>JAKAZL010000030.1:0-2896 GCA_021815925.1 Pseudomonadota bacterium
CAGCTGGGGCGGCGGGTCGGTCGGGAGGACGATTGGGCGATGCGCATGGGTCATTGCCTCTCGTAAATGCTGCGTAGCGTGGCGGTGGCGGTCTGGTTGCCGCCGGTGGCGCGCGCGGTGACGGCGAACACCTGGACGCAGCCGTTGGCGCCGTAGCCCTGCTGGCACGCGCCGAGCGAGGTGCCCGGCATGGCGACCGAGGGCATCTGCTCGACGAAGAACTTCGGGGCGGCGGGGATGGAGGCGAGGGTCGGTCCGGTGTAGGTGAGCACCTGGTTGGCCGAGCTCCAGTTGATGCCGGCGTAGACACTGCCGGCGGCCGGATTGAGCGTGTAGAGCCCGGCGTTGTCCTGGGAGAAATCGGCATAGGTGCCCTCGGCGATGTTCATCTCGGCGAAGCGCAGCGCGGCGCCGGCCGCCTCGATGGCCATGTCGTGGTTGGCGTCGTTCTGCGCCAGGCGCACCTCGGTCGTCTGGGTGCGGGCGAGCATCACGGCGATCAGCGTCAGCACCAGCAGGAAAATCAGCGAGACGAACAGCACCGCGCCGCGCTCGGCGGCGGGGGAGGCTCTGGTGGGGGAAATCCGGGCGCTCATGGGTGTCCGATGCAGGCTCAGTTGGTGGTGTTGCGCAGCGAAATGGTGGTCTCGAAGACCTGCCGCATGCGCGTGTCGATCGGCGCGGTGACCCGCGTGCCGAGCAGGTTGAAGGTGCGGGCCGCCGTCGGCTTGGGGATCGCCCCGAGCGGACTGGCCGCCAGCAGCGCGATCTTGACGCTGACCACGCAGTTGAACTCCACGCCGCCGGTTCCGGCGATGGGCGCGCAGTTGGGGTTGGAGGCGACCGCATTGGCGAGCTGATCGGCGGTGACGTACTCGCTCGCCGCCAGCGAGCCGGTGGTGTCCACCCCGTAGAGGATCTGCATGTTCTCGATGTCCGGGGCGATCTCGGCCGGCGGGTTCGTGAAGGTCGGATTGCCGCCGAGGGAGTACGAGTACAGCGCCCCGTCGCCGTCGGTGCCCTTGCCGATGTAGAAGACGAAGGTGTCGACGACGCCGATCTGCGCGCCGGAGGCGAAGGTCTCTCCGAAGGGCTGCACGAAGCTCACCGTGCTGCCGTTGACGCCCTGGATCTCATCGACCACCGAGTTCGCGCAGTTGGAGATGACGGCGATCTGCCCGGCGGCGAGCCCGGTGGTGCTCTGCACGTCCACGGTGTTCGCGCCCGTGTCGGCCGTCGTATACACCGGCTCGATCTGCGAGTACGTGGTGTGCACGGCGATGACGTCGCTGCCGGCGATCGGCAGCGCATTGCTCATGTTGCCCTCGGAGATCACTGAGGAGTCGAGCGCGCCGCCGAGCTCCGGGGTGCTGTCCCAGTCGCCCTGGGAGGAATCCCCGGCCGGCAGCGCCTGCAGGGTGAGCGCCGAGCCCGGGTCGCTGCCGGAGGCCTCGTAGCCGGACAGTGCCTCGGTGAAATCCCCCGTGAGCGGCGTCGGGCTCAGGCCCGGCGCCACCACCTGGCGCAGCGTGCTGTTGCAGGCCATGTACCCGGCGCTGCGCAGCGTCTGCTGCAGGATGTCGAGGGCGATGCGTCCGTTGTCGGCGAGCTCGGCGATGCCGGCCGTGTCGTTCGAGGCGGAGTGCACGCTGATGAAGGTCGAGATCACCGCGCCGGTCACGATCAGTCCGAGCACGAGCGCGACCATCAGCTCGATCAGCGAGAAGCCGCCGCTGCGCGCACGGCGGGGCGAGCGTGTATCCCGGTTGGGCAGGGTGGGCCTCACAGGGCGCTCTCCAGGGTGAAGGAGGCCGGAGCGGGGGTCGCGGCGGGCGATGCGCCGAAGGCCCACTCGGCGAGGCTGTCGTTCCAGGTGATGGTGATGGTCGCGGTGGGCTGGCCGGTGCCGCCGGGGAAGTTCATCACGATCTGTCCATCGCCGTTCGGCAGCGCCCCGGTGGTCACGCCACTCGAGGAGCTCAGCTGCTGCTTCCACATGTACAGGTCGTACTGGGCGATCTGCGCCGGCGTGCAGGTGTTGCCGCTGCCCTCGCAGGTGAAGCCCGGGTTGGCGTAGGCGCCGTAGCCGACCGCATACCCGGGCGCCGTCAGCGCGTAGGCGCGGTTGGCGCGCATCTCATCGAGCATGCTGTAGGCGAGGTTCGCCGCCTGGGTGCGGAAGTAGGCGCTGTCGTTCGCCTTGACCGCCGCCAGCACCAGCCGGGCGACCCCGAGCATGCCGATGCTGATCACCAGCACGGCGACCAGCACCTCCACCAGGGTGAAGCCGGCGCTGCGGCGGGGGAACGGGGAGGAGAGGTGAGGGTGTCTCATGGCTGCGGTCACGGGCATACGAGCGCCTGCGGCGGATTGCCCAGCGTCTCGCCCGGGGTCGAGGAGGACTGGATGCCGCCGGTGGCGGCGACTTCGATGTCGCGGGCGTAGCTCGCACCGCGGCGGTCACACAAGGTGAAAAACGTCGTCAGGTACACCCCGGAGCCGGCGGCCGCCTGGACAAACCCGCTCGGCTGGAAGGTGAGCTGGCTGACCCCCGCGCCGTTGAAATTCGCGCTGAGCGTGTTGCCGGCATCGAGCTGCGGCATGGTCTGCAGGACGGTGGGCACGGCGTCGCTCGTCTCGACGATCCAGCCGTTGCCCCAGGCGCTCGAGCCGCTGCAGGTGGCTCCATCGCTGGAGGAGCAGATCACCACGTTGGCGTCGCGCTTGACCGCCTCGCTGCGGGCGTAGGCGAGACTGGACAGGAGCGAGTCGGCCTCGGAGTCCTCGCGGCTGTTCTGCACGAACAGGGTGAGCGACGGAATGGCGATGGCGATCAGAATCGCCGCGACGGTGAAGGTGACCAGCAGCTCGAGGAGCGTGAAGCCTCTCTCGCGGC
>JAKAZL010000030.1:2996-6949 GCA_021815925.1 Pseudomonadota bacterium
ACCGAGAAGCGCTTGAGCTTGCCGATCGGGTCGTGCGAGACGCCGATGACGGTGGCACCGAGCGCCTTGAACTTCGGGATGGCCTTGGCGAACAGGTGCGCCTCCATGGTGCACCCGGGCGTGAAGGCGGCCGGGTAGAAGTAAAGCACCACCGGGCCCTTGGCGAGCGCAGCGGCCAGCGAGAACGGGTAGGCCTTGCCCCCGCGCGTGGCCGTGGCGGTGAACAACGGGGCCTTCGCCCCGTCAGGGAGCGCGGCGAGGGCCGTCTGGGCGATGAGCAGTCCGGTCGCAAGCACGAGGGTGAGGGTACGTCGCATGGCTCGCCTCCTGGGTTGACAGGCCGCGCATCATCGCGCATCGGGCGCGCGAGGTCACGCGCACCGCCGCCGGACCGTCCGCCCGGCGGGCGCGGCCGGCTCAGTCCTGGTAGTCCTCGTTGCCGGGAGTGGGCACGGGTTTCAGCCGCGCGATCGCCGCCTGATCCTCGAAGCGCAGCGTGTAGAAGCCGCCGTGACTGGAGGTGACCCACAGATACAGCCGCCCGCCTCGCCAGAGGAAGCGGCTGTGCGCCTTGGACCAGGCGAAGTTGATCGGCGGCCCGACGCCCTGGAAGACATTGAGCAGCGAGCCCGGATCGATCTGGCTGGGATCGGCGGGCGCCGGTCCCTTGAAGTAGGCGATCTCGCGCGGCCGGTAGGGATCGTGGATGTCGAACACCCGAACGCCGGCCTGGTGGCTCGAGCAGGCGAGCAGCTTCGCATCGAGCGGGTTGTCGAAGGTGCAGTCGTGCACGCTGTAGCCGTACCCGCCCATGGTGGCGGTGATGTCGTGCTCGGTGAGCGCGCAGTGGCGCGGATCGTCGACGCCGAGCATCAGCCGCGCGACGAGCTTCGGTTTGGCCAGATCGCTGATGTCGATGAGCCGCTCCAGTCCGTTCGGCGGCAGTCCCGCCCGACACGCGGCGATTGCGCCCTGCGGATCCTCGCAGCCGCCCGAGCCGCACTCATCGCCGATGGCCAGGTACGGCCGGCCGGCGATGAACGCCAGGTCGGGCTCGATCGCGATGTCCCCGTCCTTCCAGTACAGCGAGCCGAGCACGCGGATCTGAGGGTGGGGCCGGCGCTGCTGCACCGAGCTCACGTCGTAGATCACCAGTCCGTTGCCCGAGCTGAAATCCCCGGCATGCACCAGATGGCCGACGACCCCGCAGAACAGCAGCGTGTCGGGCGGGTGCCCGTCGACGGCGAACTGGTTCAGCGAGATGCGGTGGCAGATCTGGTGGGCCTGCGCGCCGCCGGCCTCACCGTGGGGAAAGTCCCAGTCGAGCAGCTCGCGCGGGTGCCGAGGATCGGTGAGGTCGATGGCGTAGAGCCGGCGCTTGTTGAACGAGGCGATCCAGTAGGTCTTGCCGTCGTAGGCGAAATTGCCGGCGTGTGCCTGCAGTTCGGGGTCGGGGATCTGCACGCTCGAGAGCAGGCGCGGATGCTCGCAGTCGGACAGGTCGTAGAAGGACACCGCCGGCTGCGGACCGGCGCCCATCCAGCTCTCGGCCGAACCGAGCAGCGCGCGGCGCGGATTGACCGAGCCGTCCTCCCAGTCGTAGAGCGAGGCCGGGTCATCGAGGTGGGTGACGTAGCGCGGGTCGCGCTGGTGCGTGACGTCGAGCACCTGGATGCCCGGGTGCTCGAGCGGCGGCACGCCCTTCTGGCCGGCCTCGTAGCCCTCGGTGGTGACGTAGGCACAATGGCCGTACCACAGGAGTTGGTGCCCGGCCCCCTGGCCGGCGTATTCCCCGACGATGGCGAGATTGCAGTTGTAGGGGCGTGTCGCGGCGCCGCTCGCGCGCTCGGTGGCCGTGAGCTGACCGTCGAGGCCGGTCTCGGTCCGATCACCCGGCTGGCAGGTCGGTCGGGCCAGCGGACCGAGAAACGGCGTCGCGGCCCGAGCGTGCCCGGGCGCCGCCGAGAGCAGCAGTGCTGCGGCTATGACTGACAGCCCGATGCTCCGGGCGACTCGAAACGCCTCACCCATGGCCGGCCTCGCAGGATGTTGTTGTTGAATGCTGCGCGCGATGCGCTCCCCGCCAGAGATTATGGCGCGCCAGCGTCCCGTGCGCCCAGTCCCCGGTATGCCCCGGCGCCGGGTGCCGGGCAGTGCGCTCGAGGATGGCGGGGGCGCACCGGACAATCCGGTTCACTTATATAAGGTAAGCATATGTAAAATAGACCGAAATCCGATCCCTGGCACCCCGGGTCTGCCAGGGGAGCCGTCGGCCACTGTCCCGAGGGATCCCGGCCGATCAGCCGCGGCGCAGCAGCGCGTACGCGAAGGACTGCTCGGCCCCCGAGGGCGTCCGGTGCCGCTCGGCGTGCGTGCGCACCAGCGAGAACGCCGGGCTGAACAACGCCGCGATCTGTTCGCTCGAGCGGCGCACGACGGGCAGTCCGCTGCAGCGCTCAGGTCCATCGGGCGCGAATCCCCCGATGAGCGCATGGCCGCCCGCGACGAGGGCCGCGGCGCACACCTGCACGTAGCGGGCGGCATCGGCCAGATCGGTGAGGAAGTGCAGCACGGCGCGGTCGTGCCAGAACTCGAAGCCGCCGATCGGCAGCGCCGCGCCGAGCACGTCCTGCTCGAGCCAGTGGACCTGCGCGGCCCGCGGCCCGAGACGTGCCCGGGCGATCGCGAGCGCCTGCCCCGACACATCGAGCACCGTCACCTCCCGCAGACCGCGCTCGAGCAGATCATCGACCAGCGTGGCGGCGCCGGCGCCGACGTCGATCAGGCGGGCCCCGGTGGACAGCCCCGCCGCCTCGAGCAGCGCGAGGGAGACCTCCAGATGAGGCCGGTAC
This sequence comes from Pseudomonadota bacterium, assembly GCA_021815925.1. Lineage (GTDB taxonomy): Bacteria > Pseudomonadota > Gammaproteobacteria > Steroidobacterales > Steroidobacteraceae > 13-2-20CM-66-19. The sequence continues at coordinate 5,849 of JAKAZL010000030.1, forward strand.
CAGCTGACCGCTGCGGGGTCTTTGCGCGCGTAGACCGCCTGCCAGTGCGCCTGCCGGTCGGTGTGATCGAGGCTCATGCGGCCGGCTCCTCGGCTCGGCGGATCCTACGCGTGGGGTTGCGCCGGGCCGATCGGGCCGCTCGCTGGCGCGCCGGCGCGTCGGGCTCACCCCGTTCGGCCAGCGAGGCCCCGATGGTGCGCGCGATGATCCGCGCGCCGTGCTCGAGCATGAACTGGCGGAACGCCGCGGCGATGGGCGGCAGTCGCTTCTCCTGCAGCTGGATCACGTACCAGTCGCGTATCACCGGCAGACCCACGACATCGAGGATGGCGAGTCGCCCCGCACCGATCTCCAGTCCGATGGTGTGCGCGGAGATGAACGACAGACCCATCCCGGCCATCACCGCCTGCTTGATGGTCTCGTTGCTGCTGACTTCCATCAGGGCCCGGAACGGTACGCGCTGCTCGGCAAACAGCCGCTCCATCGAAGCGCGCGTGCCCGAGCCTTCCTCGCGCACCAGAAAGGCCTCGGCGGCGAGCGCTGCGAGCGGGATGCGCCGGCGCGCGATGAGCGGGTGCTCGGGTGGGGCGATGATCACGGAGGGATGTGGCGCGAAGGGCGCCGCTGCGGTCGCGAGCTCCGCAGGCGGACGTCCCATGATGACCAGATCCAGCTCGTTGGCCGCGAGCAGGCGGACGATCTCCCCGCGGTTGCCGACGGTGAACTTGATGTTGACTTCCGGGTACTCCGGCGTGAACGCCGAGAGCAGTGCCGGGGCGAAATACTTCGCCGTGCTCACGGCCCCGAGCTTCAGCAGCCCACGCTTCAGGCCGCGCATCGCCGCGATGCTCTCGCCGGCCTCGCGCAGCAGCTCGGTCACCTGGTTGGCATAGCGCAGCAGCTCCAGGCCCGCCGGCGCGAGGCGGATCTGCCGGCCGATCTGCTCGATCACCGGCAGACCAACCTCCTGCTCGAGCAGGCGCATCTGCTGCGAGACGGCCGGCTGGGTCAGGTGCAGCTCGCGCGCGGCGCGCGTGAAGGACAGGTGGCGCGCCACCGCCGCGAAAACGCGCATCTGCCGCAGCGTCACGTTGCGCATGA
>JAKAZL010000030.1:7049-26345 GCA_021815925.1 Pseudomonadota bacterium
GTCAACCGCGCCCAGGCGGCGAGCGGGGAGGTCAAAGGGCATTACCTCAACGTCACGGCCGGCACGCTCGAGGACATGATCGAGCGGGCCGACTTCGCGCGCGAGCTCGGCTCGGTCATCGTCATGATCGACCTGGTGATCGGTTACACCGCCATCCAGTCGATGTCGCGCTGGGCGCGGCGCAACGACATGATCCTGCATCTGCACCGCGCGGGGCACGGGACCTACACCCGCCAGAAGAATCACGGCATCTCCTTCCGGGTGATCTCCAAGTGGATGCGCCTCGCCGGCGTCGATCACATCCATGCCGGCACCGTGGTCGGCAAGCTCGAGGGCGACCCGAACTCGGTGCAGGGCTTCTACAACGTGCTGCGCGAGGGACACAACGCCGTCGACCTGCCGCGCGGCATCTTCTTCGAGCAGGACTGGGCCGGATTGAACGCGGTGCTGCCGGTCGCCTCCGGGGGCATCCACGCCGGACAGATGCATCAGCTGCTGCACTACCTCGGCGAGGACACCATCCTGCAGTTCGGCGGCGGCACGATCGGACACCCCATGGGCATCGCCGCCGGGGCGAGCGCCAACCGCGTCGCGCTCGAGGCGATGGTGCTGGCGCGCAACGAGGGCCGGGACATCTGGAACGAGGGTCCGCAGATCCTCGCCGCCGCGGCGCGCGAGTGTGCGCCGCTGCGTGCCGCGCTCGACACCTGGGGCGAGGTGACTTTCAACTACGCCAGCACCGATACGCCGGATTTCGTGCCGACCCCCGAGGTCGCCTGAGCGGCCGGCCCACCCTGGAGAGCACCATGCGACTCACCCAAGGCACCTTCTCCTACCTGCCCGAGCTCAGCGACGCGCAGATCGCCAAGCAGATCGAGTACAGTCTCGCCAACGGCTGGGCGGTCTCGATTGAGTACACGGACGACCCGCATCCGCGCAACACCTACTGGGAGATGTACGGCATGCCCCTGTTCGACCTGCGCGATGCCGCCGGCATCCTCGCGGAAGTCAACGCCTGCCGCAGGACCTTCCCGCGCCACTACATCAAGGTCAACGCATTCGACGCCAGCCGCGGCCGCGAGTCGATGCGGCTGTCGTTCATCGTCAACCGCCCGCCGCACGAGCCCGGCTTCGCGCTGACGCGCACCGAGGGTCCGGGCCGCACGCTGCGCTACACCACGCGCGCCTACTCGAGCGACCGCCCCGAGGGAGAGCGGTATTGAGGTCCCATGAGCGCACCCCGCGAGACAACTGTTGGCGCGATAGACCGGGACGCACCGCCCGGCGAGCCGCTTGACCTGGAGGCGGCCTACCGCGACTCGCACGTCGGGGAGGTGATCGAGAGCCTCGAGCGCGAGCTCATCGGACTCGCCCCGGTCAAGCGGCGCATCCGCGACATCGCCGCGCTGCTGCTCATCGACAAGCTGCGCCAGGCGCACGGACTGAGCGCCGGCGCGCCGGCGCTGCACATGTCCTTCACCGGCAATCCCGGCACCGGCAAGACCACCGTGGCGATGCGCATGGCCGAGATCCTTCACCGCCTGGGCTACGTGCGCAAGGGCCACCTGGTCGCCGTCACCCGCGACGATCTGGTCGGCCAGTACATCGGCCACACCGCGCCGAAGACGCGCGAGGTGCTCAAGCGCGCCATGGGCGGGGTGCTGTTCATCGACGAGGCCTATTACCTCTACCGGCCGGAGAACGAGCGCGATTACGGCCAGGAGGCCATCGAGATCCTCCTGCAGGTGATGGAGAACCAGCGTGAGGACCTGGTGGTCATCTTCGCCGGCTACAAGCAGCGCATGGACACCTTCTTCCACAGCAATCCGGGTCTGTCCTCGCGTGTCGCGCATCACATCGATTTTCCCGACTACAGCGCCGAGGAGCTCATCGCCATCGCGCAGCTGATGCTCGAGCAGATGCATTACCGGCTGAGTCCCGATGCGCTCGCGGCACTCGGGGAGTACATCGAGCGGCGCCGCACCCAGCCGCACTTCGCCAACGCCCGCTCGATCCGCAACGCCCTTGACCGGGCGCGGCTGCGCCAGGCGAGCCGGCTGTTCGAGCGGCGCGGGGTGCCGCTCGATCGGGCGGCGCTCGAGACCATCGAGGCCGGCGACATCCGCGCAAGCCGCGTGTTCGCCACCGAGGGGGCCGCATGAACCACGAGGCGTCATTCACCCAGATGCCGATCACGCGCTTTCTCATCGAGGAGCAGCGCCGCATCAATCCCGCTCCGGAGGCCTCCCGGGCCGGCAGCTTCATCGCGCTGATCAACGATGTGCGCCTGGCCTGCAAGCGCATCGCCACGCTCATCGGCAAGGGCGCGCTCGCCAATGCGCTCGGGGAGGCGGGCACGAGCAACGTGCAGGGCGAGGCACAGAAGCGGCTCGACGTGCTCGCCCACGACATCTTCGTACGCACCAACGAGTGGGGCGGACAGCTCGCCGGCATGGTCTCGGAGGAGCAGGAGGCCCCGTACGCCATTCCCGAGCAGTACCCGCGCGGCCGCTACCTGCTGCTGTTCGATCCGCTCGACGGCTCCTCCAACATCGACGTGAACGTCTCGGTGGGCAGCATTTTCTCCGTGCTGCGCTGTCCGGAGGGGGTGAGCGAGCCCTCGGTGGGGGATTTCCTGCAGCCGGGCTGTGCTCAGGTGTGCGCCGGCTATGCGATCTACGGGCCGGCGACCATGATCGTGCTCTCGACCGGTCATGGCGTGCACGGCTTCACGCTCGATCGGGAGATCGGCGAGTTCTCCCTCACGCACCCGAACCTGCGCATCCCGCAGAGCACCAGCGAGTTCGCGATCAACGCCTCGAACTCACGCTACTGGGAGCCGGCGATACGCCGCTACGTCCAGGAGTGCCTGGCCGGTCAGAGCGGCCCGCGCGGCAAGGATTTCAACATGCGCTGGATCGCCTCGCTGGTCGCCGAGGCGCATCGGATCCTGATGCGCGGCGGGGTGTTCATGTATCCGCGCGACCGCCGCGATCCGAGCCGCCCGGGACGGCTGCGTCTGCTCTACGAGGCGAACCCCATCGGCTACCTCATTGAGCAGGCCGGCGGCCGGGCGAGCACCGGCCTCACGCCCATCCTCGAGGTGCCCCCGAGCGCGCTGCACCAGCGGGTGAGCTTCGTGTTCGGCGCCCGCGAGGAAGTCGAGCGCATCGAGCGCTACCATCGCGACCACAACGAGTTCGAGCTCGACGTGCCGCTGTTCGGCGCGCGCGGCCTGTTCACCACGCCCAACGTGTGACCCGGAGAGCCCATGTCCGCCCGCCATCCCATCATCGCGGTCACCGGCTCCTCGGGCGCCGGCACGACCTCGGTCAGCAAGACCTTCGAGCAGATCTTCCGCCGCGAGCAGATCAAGGCCGCCTTCGTCGAGGGCGACAGCTTCCATCGCTATGACCGCGCCGCGATGCGCGAGCAGCTCGAGCAGGCGCTCGCGCGCGGCGACCATCACCTCAGTCACTTCGGGCCGGAGGCGAACCTGTTCGCCGAGCTCGAGGAGCTGTTCCGCAGCTACGGCGAGGGCGGCGGCGGCAAGGCCCGCAAGTACCTGCACGATGCCGCCGAGGCGGCGCCCTACGGCCAGCCGCCCGGCACCTTCACGGCCTGGGAGGACCTGCCGGCGGACACCGATCTGCTCTTCTACGAGGGACTGCATGGCGCGGTGGTGACCGAGGAGGTCGATATCGCCCGGCACGTCGATCTGCTCATTGGGGTGACGCCGGTCATCAACCTGGAGTGGATCCAGAAGCTGCAGCGCGACAAGGCGACGCGCGGCTACTCGACCGAGGCGGTCACCGAGACCATCCTGCGCCGCATGCCCGATTACGTCAGCTACATCTGCCCGCAGTTCTCGCGCACGCACATCAACTTCCAGCGGGTCCCGGTCGTCGACACCTCCAATCCGTTCATCGCGCGGTTCATTCCGACACCGGACGAGTCGTTCCTCGTGATCCGTTTCGCCAATCCGCGCGGCATCGACTTTCCCTACCTGCAGTCGATGCTCAAGGACTCGTTCATGTCGCGCCCCAACACCATCGTCTGTCCGGGCGGGAAGATGGATCTGGCCATGCAGCTGATCTTCACGCCGATGATCTGGCGGCTGATCGAGCGGCGCAACGACGCCCAGGGGCGCGAACCCGGCCGGTCGCGGCGCTGAGCCGCGGCCGCACGACTCCCTCACACGACCCCAGCGACGGAGGACATCATGGCGCTCATCTCGTTGCGGCAACTGCTCGATCACGCGGCCGAGTTCGGCTACGGCGTGCCGGCCTTCAACATCAACAACATGGAGCAGGTGCAGGCCATCATGCAGGCGGCCGCTGCCACCGACAGCCCGGCCATCCTGCAGGTCTCGGCCGGCGCACGCAGCTACGCCGGGGAGTCCTTCCTGCGGCGCATCGTGCAGGCGGCGGTGGAGAGCTGGCCGGGCGTGCCGGTGGTGCTGCACCAGGACCATGGCGCGAGCCCGGCGGTGTGCCAGCGCTCCATCCGCTCGGGGTTCACCAGTGTGATGATGGACGGCTCGCTGCTCGCGGACATGAAGACGCCGGCCTCGTTCGAATACAACGTCGAGGTCACGCGGCGCACGGTCGAGCAGGCCCATCCGGTCGGCGTCTCGGTGGAAGGGGAGCTCGGCTGCCTCGGCTCGCTCGAGTCGGGCCTGGCGGGGGAGGAAGACGGCGTCGGTGCCGAGGGCAAGCTCTCCCATGAGCAGCTGCTCACCGATCCCGGCCAGTGCGTCGAGTTCGTCGCACGCACCGGGGTCGATGCGCTCGCCATCGCCATCGGCACCTCCCACGGCGCCTACAAGTTCTCGCGTGAACCCACGCAGGACGTGCTGGCGATCGAGCGCATCGAGCAGATCCACCGCGCCATTCCCAATACGCACCTGGTCATGCACGGCTCCTCCTCGGTGCCGCAGGAGTGGCTCGCCGTGCTGCGCGAGCACGGTGGGGACATTCCCCAGACCTACGGCGTTCCGGTGGAGCAGATCCGTGCGGGCATCGGTCACGGCGTGCGCAAGGTCAACATCGATACCGACATCCGCCTGGTGATGACCGCCGCGGTGCGCCGCGCGCTCGCCGAGAAGCCGACGGATTTCGATCCGCGCCGCTTCCTGCGCGCCGCGACCGGCGCGGCGCGCGAGCTGTGCGCCCAGCGCTTCGAGGCGTTCGGCGCGGCCGGGCAGGGCAGCCTGATCCGCCCGGTTCCGCTCGAGCAGATGGCCGAGCGCTACGGCCACGAGACGCTGCGCCGCGCCGGCTGAGGCCGGCCGGGCGCGCCCCGCCGGCGCACCGCCACAACTCGCCGGGCCACCCCCAAGGAGACGCCATGAGCACTCGTCGAGAACTGGCCAACGCGCTGCGCGCACTGGCGATGGATGCGGTCCAGCAGGCGAACTCCGGGCACCCGGGCATGCCGCTCGGCATGGCCGACATCGCGCAGGTGCTGTGGGCGGATTTTCTGCGCCACAGCCCCGCGAACCCCCGCTGGTTCAACCGTGACCGCTTCGTGCTCTCCAACGGGCACGGCTCGATGCTCCTCTATGCGCTGTTGCACCTGAGCGGCTATGACCTGGGCATCGAGGACCTGAAGGGCTTCCGCCAGCTCGGCAGCCGCACGCCCGGTCACCCCGAGCACGACCCGGCGCTCGGCATCGAGACCACCACCGGCCCGCTCGGCCAGGGGCTCGCCAACGCCGTCGGCATGGCGCTCGCCGAGCAACTGCTCGCCGCGGAGTTCAACCGGCCCGGGTTGCCGGTCGTCGATCACTACACGTATGTGTTCTGCGGCGACGGCTGCCTGATGGAGGGCATCTCGCACGAAGCCTGCTCGCTGGCCGGGACGCTGCGCCTGGGCAAGCTGATCGTGCTCTACGACGACAACGGCATTTCGATCGATGGGCGCATCGAGGGCTGGTTCACGGACGACACCCCGCGGCGGTTCGCCGCCTACGGCTGGCAGGTTCTCGATGGCATCGACGGCCAGGATGGCGAGCAGGTCCGCAGGGCGATCGAGGCGGCGCGGGCCGAGCAGGCGCGTCCGTCGCTGATCTGCTGCAAGACCGTCATCGGCTGGGGAGCGCCGCACCGGCAGGGCACGGCCCAGGCACACGGCGAGGCGCTCGGCGCCGAGGAGGTGGCGGCGAGCCGTGCGGCGCTCGGCTGGCCGTACGAGCCATTTGTGATTCCCGAGCGCTTGCGGGCCGAGTGGGACCAGCGCGCCCGGGGTGCCGCGGCCGAGAGCGCCTGGCAGGGGCTCCTCGGGCGCTACCGCGAGGCCTTTCCGGCGCTCGGCGCGGAGCTGGAGCGACGCATGAGCGGTGCGCGCGTGAGCCGTTGGTCCGAGCTCGCCGCCGAGGCGCTCGCCGCGGCGCGGGCGCAGCGCTCGGCGCAGGCGACGCGTCAGTCCTCCCAGGCAGTGCTCGAGCTGTTCGGCCCGGCGCTGCCGGAGCTGCTCGGCGGCTCGGCCGATCTCACGCCCTCGAACAATACGCAGTTCAAAGGCGCGCGCTCCGTCTCGCCCGCGGGGGGCAACTACCTGCACTACGGCGTGCGCGAGTTCGCGATGACGGCCATGATGAACGGTCTGGCGCTGCACGGTGGTTTTCGCCCCTACGGCGGCACGTTCCTCGTGTTCTGCGACTACGCGCGCAACGCGGTGCGCATGGCGGCGCTGATGCAGGCGCCGGTGGTGCTGGTCTACACGCACGACTCGATCGGGCTCGGCGAGGACGGCCCCACGCACCAGCCGGTGGAGCATCTGGCGAGCCTGCGGGCGATGCCGGGCCTTCAGCTGTGGCGGCCCTGCGATGCCTTCGAGACCGCGGTAGCCTGGAGCGCGGCGCTCGAACGCCGCGGACCGACGGCGCTGGTGCTGACGCGCCAGGCACTGGTGCAGCAGCCGCGCGAGCAGGCCCAGCAGGACAACGTCGCGCGCGGCGGCTACGTGCTCATCGAGTGCGCCGGTCCGCCTGAGTGCCTGGTCATCGCCACCGGCTCGGAGGTCGGCATCGCGGCCGAGGCGGTGCTCGCCCTGAATGAGCAGGGTCGGCGCGTCCGCCTGGTCTCGATGCCCTCGACACAGGTCTTCGAGGCGCAGGACGAGGCGTACCGCAAGAGCGTGCTGCCCGACTCGGTGCGCCGTCGGCTCGCGGTCGAAGCCGGTGCGGCGCTCTCGTGGTGGCGCTATGTCGGCCTCGACGGCCAGGTGCTCGGCATCGAGCGCTTCGGCGCATCCGGCAAGGGCGCCGAGCTGATGAGACACTTCGGCTTCACCGCCGCGCACATCCGCGCGGCGCTCGAGGCGCTGCTGCGGACTTGTGGCCGCTCGCGCGCGCCGCCGCGGCGAGGCGTCCGCGCGGCGAAGTCAGCCGCTCGCCGCTGAGGCCGCCGCGCGCCGCCCGCGCGTCGAGGCCCGTATAATCAGCGCCCGCGGCTCGCCGCTCCAGGCGGACCGGCAGCGCGGCCGGCGAGTCGGCCGCAGGAGAGCGCCATGCTGTTGAACGAGGATCTGACGCGCCGCGTGGCGGTGCACGCGGCCAGCCTGCCGTGGGTGGCAAGTCCCACCGCCGGAGTCGAGCGCCGCATGCTGTTTCGCGTCGGCGAGGAGAAGGCGCGGGCCACCTCGATCGTCCGCTACGCCCCCGGCAGCCGCTTCCCGCGGCATCGCCATCCGGGGGGTGAGGAATTTCTGGTGCTGGAGGGCGTGTTTCAGGACGAGACGGGCGACTACCCCGCGGGCTCGTACGTGCGCAACCCGCCGGGCAGCGCCCACGCCCCGGGCAGCGAGCCGGGCTGTGTCATCTTCGTCAAGCTCTGGCAGTTCCGCCGGGAGGACCTGCAACCGCTCGCGCTGCAGCCCGGGGAGGGTGAACGTGGTGCGCCGGCGCCGGGTCAACTCGACTCGCTGTTGCTGTTCGATGACACGTTCGAGCGGGTGCGCATCGAGGCATGGGCGCCGGGCGCGATGGTCGAGCTGCCCAATCCGCGCGGTCTGGAGTTGCTGGTGCTGAGCGGGAGTCTCGCCGACGGCGAGGAGCAGCTCGAGCGGTGGTCGTGGCTGCGCCTGCCGGCCGGACTTGCGCTGCGCGGGCGTGCCGGGGAGCAGGGTGTGCGGGTCTGGAGCAAGTCCGCCGCCCTGCGGCACGCCAGCGAGTGCGCGTTCTGAGCGGGCGATGCCCGTCAGTGCAGCTTGACGTGCGGCTCGGTGCGGCGGGTCAGGAGCCGAGCCAGGGTGTCCAGGGTCACTTTCACCGGACCGTGCAACGCCAACTCGTGCATCTTGCGCAGCCAGGTGTACATCAGGCGCGCGAAATACCCCTCGAGCATCAGGTTGCGCCCGACCAGGGCGCCCATGAGACTGCCGACCGTGCTGTGCCGGCCGAGTGAGACCAGCGAGCCGAAGTCCCGGTAGCGGTAGGCGAGGAGTGGCTTGCCGGCCAGACGCCGCTCGATCTGTCTGACCATGTGGCTGGCCTGCTGGTGGGCCGCCTGGGCCCGCGGCGGCACGTTGCCCGACTTGCCGACCCAGGGACAGGCGGCGCAGTCCCCGAGGGCGAAGATGTTCTCATCCCGCGTGGTCTGCAGGGTCGGCTCCACCACCAGCTGGTTCACGGCGTTGGTCTGCAGCCCGTCGAGATCGCGCAGAAGCTCCGGCCCCTTGACGCCCGCGGCCCAAACCACGAGCTCCGCCGGCAGGAATTGTCCATCGGCGAGCCGGACACCGTGCTCGGTCACCTCGGCCACGCGCGAGTCGGTGCGGATGCGCACGCCCAGGTTGGTCAGCAGCGCCGCGGCGGCGGCCGAGAGCCGCTCCGGCAGCGCCGGCAGGATCCGTCCCGAGGCCTCGATCAGGTTCAGCTGGATGTCCTCGTCGGGATCGATGCGATCCAATCCGAAGGACACCAGGTCGCGGGTCGTGTTGTGCAGCTCCGCGGCGAGCTCCACGCCCGTCGCGCCGGCGCCGATGATCGCGACCTGCAGCTGTTCCGGCCGCAGCGGTCCGCGTTGGGCATGGGCGCGCATCAGCGAGTTGACCAGGCGGCGGTGGAAGCGGGCGGCGGCGGCGGAGGTCTCGAGCGCGATCGCATGTTCCTTCACACCCGGGGTGCCGAAGTCATTGGTGAGACTGCCGACGGCGATCACGAGCGTGTCGTAGCGATACACACGCTCGGCGGTGATCTCGCCGCCCGCCTCATCGATCACCGGCGCGACATGCACCTCGCGGCGCGCTCGATCGAGGCCGGTCATCTCCCCGAGACGGAAGCGGAAGTGATGCCAGTGAGACTGGGCGAGAAAGCTGAGCTCGTGGACGCTGAGGTCCATGCTCCCCGCGGCGACCTCGTGCAGCAGCGGTTTCCACAGGTGGGTGCGATTGGAGTCGATGAGCTCGATGCGCGCCCGCTCGCCTTTGCCGTAGCGATCCCCGAGCCGGGTTGCAAGCTCGAGTCCGCCGGCGCCGCCGCCGACGATGACGATCTTGTGGCGCCGTGCGCGAGCGGGTGAGGTCGCTGTGCGCTCGGGACGCGCACCCGCGGTTGGACCGGCACTGTGCGCGGTGACATCCTCCGGTCCGGTCGCCGGGTTGTTGGAAGGCTCTGAACTCATCGGCCCACGCGCGTTCGGACGTTGAGCGCTCGATGCCCGTCTCGGGATCCGCCGGCGGCGCGCCCGAGCGGCCCGACGCCCATCGAGGACAGACAGTCCGCAGCGCCGGGTCCTGCGCGCCCCGACTGGCATTCCGCTGCGTCATTCACTCACGCGCCGGGACGCACCGCCATCGGTAACTCTGCGGATGACGGACGCACGCTAGCATGATTTCATGGCGTGTTGCCGCGACCGACCACCGCGCTGTTGGGCGGTGTCCCGGTTGTGGAACAGCGCATCCGGCTCCACGTTCGCATGATCGGGACCGGGAAGCGCCGCCTCAGTCCACCGGGTGCGCTTCAGCCCCCGCGGCGCGGCCGCAGCAGCAGCGGCGCGTAGCGCACGGCGAACAGGCCGAAGGCGCCGATCCACAGCGCCGCCGCCGAGCGCAGCAGAGCGAGCGCGGCCGCACTCGGCAGCGCCGCCGCAATGCGCAGTCCTGCGGCGAGAACGACCAGAACATAGATCAACACGGTAACCCGGTCGGCGGCGAGGGCCCGGCCGGTGTGGCCCCGGCTGACCCGGGTCATCACCCCGAGAATCATGGTGCCGATGGCACCGGCGGTGAGCGCATGGATGGCCGCGGGCAACGGCACGGCCGGCTCGAGGGATGCGACGCCGAGCGCGGCCACCCCGAGCACCAACCAGCCGTAACCGATGTGCAGGATCAGCAGCAGCGGCTCGGCGCGCGTTGCCGCCGCCCGCCAGCGCAGCACGCGCCAGAGACTGAGCGCGGCCCCGGCGAGCAGCAGGACGGCGGTCGGCCGGGCATCCGGCAGGACCACCCAGACCATCAGTGCGGTGTGCAGCAGGGACTGCGCCCAGCGATCGAGACGGCCCGGCATCGGGGGCACAGACGCATCGCCGCGGTGCATCAGCCAGTTGCGCGTGAAGCTCGGTACGATGCGCCCGCCGACGACGGAGATCAGGATGATGATGGCGGCCAGTCCGAGCCGCCAGCCGTAACCGGCGAGCGTGCCGATCCCGCCCACGGCACCCAGATCCATCAACAGCTGCGCCAACGCGAGCACGGTGAGCGGGGCGATCATGATGTAATTGCGCCGGTTGCGCGCCGCGAGCAGCTCGTACGCGACGGTCGCCACCAGCGCCACCGGAAAGGCCATGTCGATCGCAATGGCAACGCCCGCAGCGAGCCAGGCACTGATCAGTGCCGCAAGCCGTGCGCCGATCCACAGGCCGAGCAGCAACCCCAGCCGCGCGCCGCTCACCGGCGCGCGGCCCGTCCAGTTCGCCATGGCGGTGAGCAGGAAGCCCGCGATCGCGGCCGGCACGAATCCGAACAGCATCTCGTGGATGTGCCACGCGAGTGGATCGAGCCGGCTCGGCAGCGTCAGTCCGAGGCTCAGCATCGCCATCCACACTGCGAGCGCGACGGCGGCCCACAGCGCGGCGGCGAGAAAAAACGGCCGGAACCCGTAGGACAGCAGCGCTGAGCGCTCCGGCGCCGGGGCCGCCGAGGGCCCGGGTGCGCCGGGGCCGCCTGGCGGCGCGGTGCGCGGCGTGCTCAACGAGCCTCCCGATGCGGCTGCGGTGCGAGCGCGCCGGCGCCACCTTGCGTGGTGGCGGGACGGGTCAGGAACCGCAGCTTCACCAGGAAGTCCCACGCCATCAACACTGCGCCGGCGGCGAACACGATGTCCCCGGGCATGCGCAGCCATTGCCACAGCGCCGTCGTGTCATAGAAGGCCTGACTGCGCGCGTACGCATAGCCGTGCTCGTAGACCGCGGCGAGCTGCGGCCAGCCGATGGGAAAGAAATTGAGCACGATCCACAGCACGAGCCCGGCGTTATACAGCCAGAACGCCCAGCGACCGGCGGTCTCACTGAACGGATGCCGCTCGCCGGCGGCGTAGCGCAGGCAGAAATAGACCAGCCCGATGCCGAGCAGGCCGAAAGCGCCGAACAACGCGGTATGGGCGTGATTGAGCGTCAGGAAAGTCCCATGCTCGTAGTAATTGACCAGCGGGGCGTTCAGCGTGCCGCCGCCGAACACCCCGGCGCCGATGAAGTTCCAGAACGCGGCGCCGAGGACGTAGAGGTAGGCGAGCCCGTAGGGAAAATCGCCCTTGCCCTGGATGAGGCGGTGCTGTTCGATCGCCTCGATGACCAGCAGCAGCAGCGGCAGCACCTCGATGAAGGAGAACATCGAGCCGACCGACACCCACAGACCCGGCTCGCCCACCCAGTACATGTGATGACCGGTGCCGAGCACCCCGCCGAGGAAGATCAGGATGAGCTCGAGGTACACCGCCCGCTCGGACAGCCGGCGCGAGACCAGCCCGGTGGCCATGAGCAGGTAGGCGCTGATGGCGGCGGCGAAGAACTCGAAGGACTGCTCCACCCACAGGTGCACGACCCACCAGCGCCAGAAGTCGGTGATGGTGAAGGACTTCTCGATGCCGGTGAGGGGAATCATGCCGAAGACGTAGAGCAGCGCGATGTTGGCCGTCGAGGCCCACAGCAGATGCTCGAGGCGGATGCGTCCGGACCAGAAGGCGCGTGTCGCCTCGCGTGCCGCGGCGCGACTCGGCCACAGTGCGCGGAACATCAACACGCTCCAGATCGCCAGCCCGGCAAAGAAGCCGATCTGCCAGGCCCGTCCGAGCTGGATGTAGGAGAGGCCCTGCTCACCGAACCAGAACCAGCCCTGGCGCAGGTAACCCATGATGGCGAGGTAATTGCCGGCGAGGGCGCCAACCACGATCGCGAGCGTCACCCAGAACAGCGCATCGACCAGCCAGGCCTGGCCCTTCGGCTCCGCCCGGCCGATGGTCGGGGCGAGGAACAGTCCCGCTCCGATCCACGACAGGCCGATCCAGACGATGGGTGACTGGATGTGCACGTCGCGCGCGAAGTTGAATGGCAGGAAGCGATCCACGGGGATGCCGTAGAAGCTGGTCCGGTCCGAGTAGTAATGCGCGAGCACAGTGCCGGCGAGGACCTGCAGCAGCAGCACCCCGGCGACGACCAGGAAGTACTTGCCGATGCGCCGCTGGCTGGCGGTGAGCGGTTGGAAAGTGAGCGCCGGCTCCATGACCCCGGTATCGGCGCTGTGGATGTAGCGCTCGTAGAGGAAGATCACCGCGCCGAAGGCGAAGAACGTGAAACCGATGCTGACCCAGGTCCAGATGAACGTGCTCGGGGTGGGCGTATTGCCGACCAGGGGCTCGTACGGCCAGTTCTGCGTCCAGGAGGCCACGCCGCCGGGGCGGCGGGCGACCGTGGTGATCGAGGAGTAGATGAGAAAATCGGCCGTCTGGGCCGCGCTCAGCGGATCCAGGCTGTGCGCACGGGTCCAGCCCTTGGCGTAGTCCGACTTCAGCAGCGCATCGGCGATCCCGACCCTGAGGGTGCCGATCGCCTGGGCCACTTCCACCGGCAGCGTCACCACCGGCTGAGTGAGGTCGATGCCCTGCAGGTCGTGCTGCATGGTGGTCCGGACTTCGTACTGATCGCCGCTCGAAAGGGCGGTATACGGCTTGCCGAAGCGCTCGGCGGCGAGTGCGTCCTCGGTCAGCGCGGCGAGCTTGACCAGGTTCGTGGCGGTGTAGTCCTCACCGAAATACGAGCCCATGCCGTAGAGACTGCCGTAGTCCATCAGGTCGGCGTGCTGAAAGCCGGCCTTACCCGCGGCGATGTCCGCCGCGGTGAGCACGGTGATGCCGTCGGGCGCGACGAAGCGGGCCGGTGTCGGCGGCGCGAGCTGGTAGGTCCGTCCGGTGGCCCATCCGAGCAGCGCAAAGGTGGCGATTGCAACCAGCAGCAGCGTCCATTTCAAGACATTGCCGACCGCGTCCGCCGGGCTGCCCGCGGATCCGCTCACTTCAACCGTCATCATCGTTCTCCTCGCGCGGGTGCCGGCGCATGCCGGTCTTGCCCGTGCCACGGACCTATCTCGTAGTGCGATATAAAATCAGCGAAGGGCCTGTGAGGGTCAATAAGTAGAACTTCGGACCCCTCCGGGAACGGGCCGAACCGGCTCGTCGGACCCGCGGCCGTCCACGTCCGGGCCGCGAGCGACCATGCACGTGAGGTCATGCCGTTGCCCGAAGCCATGCACGAGCATCATGCAGGCGGCGGCCGGCCGAGGCCCCGCACCCACCGCCGGTTGACCGCGCCGCCGTGCGCTGGGATGCTCCACCTCATGGCCTCGACGTTGTGGATCGGAACACGCAAGGGTGCCTTCATGCTTCGACCGGACGAACGCCGGCGAAGCTGGAAGTTGTCGGGTCCGCAGTTCCTCGGGCACATCATTCATCACATCGTGCAGGATCCCCGGGATCCGCGCACGGTGTTGATCGCGGCCAAGACCGGACATCTCGGACCCACGGTGTTCCGCTCCGCCGATCGCGGCCGCACCTGGCGCGAAGCGACGCAACCGCCGGCGTTTCGCCGGGCTGCGGACGGGGAGGCGCCCCGGGCGGTGCAGAAGGTCTTCTGGCTCACCCCCGGCCATGCCAGCGAAACCGGCACCTGGTACGCCGGATCCTCCCCGGCCGGCCTGTTCCGCAGCGAGGACGGCGGGCAGCGCTGGGAGCCGGTGGCGGGTTTCAACGATCATCCAATGCGCGCGAAGTGGGTTGGTTTCGGCACGCCCGACGGGGAACTGCTGCACTCGATCAACGTCGACCCGCGCGATCCAAAGCACCTGTACCTGGCGATCTCCTCCGGCGGGGTGTTCGAATCGCTCGACGGTGGCCGAGATTGGACGCCCCTCAACGAGGGCTGTGCCGCGGACTTCCTCCCCGACCCCGAGGCACCGTTCGGACACGACCCGCACTGCCTCGCAATGCACCCGCTCGCGCCCGACCGGCTCTATCAGCAGAATCACTGTGGCATCTACCGGCTCGACCGTCCCGCGCGCCGCTGGGTGCGCATCGGGCGGGCCATGCCCAAGCGCATCGGGGACATCGGCTTTCCGATCGTCCTGCATCCGACCGATCCCGATACCGCGTGGGTCCTGCCGATGGACGGGCAGACGGTGTGGCCCCGCACCTCGATCGACGGCCGCCCGGCCGTGTTCCGCACCGCGGACGGCGGCAAGCGCTGGCGCCGGTTCGACGCCGGGCTGCCGACATCGCAGGCCTGGCTCACGGTGCTGCGCCAGGCGATGTGCGCCGATGACCGGATCGGGCGGCTCGGACTGTACTTCGGCACGACCGGCGGGGAGGTGTGGGCGAGCACCAACGACGGGGAGGCCTGGCGGTGCATCGCACGCCATCTGCCGGAGATCTACTCCGTGACGCACGCCAGTTAGGCACCAGCGCAGCACGGCCCCATGAGCTGCACGGTCCGTATTCCGAGCCCGTTACGCTCCTATACCCGGGGCGCGCAGCGCGTCGAAGCCGAGGGGACCACGCTCGCGCAGGTGCTCGCGAGTCTGGAGGCTCGCTTCGCCGGGATCCGCTTCCGCGTCGTCGACGAGCAGGAGCGCATCCGTCCGCACATCCGCCTCTACGTCAACACCCGTGAGGCCGGCGCGCTCGCCGCGCCGGTGGCCGCCGGCGACACCGTGCACGTGATCTGCGCGCTGAGCGGAGGCTGAGCGATGGGGCTGTCGGCCGAGGAGCGCGCGCGCTACCAGCGGCAGCTGAATCTGCCCGAGATCGGACTGTCCGGACAGCAACGGTTGAAGGCCGCGCGCGTGCTGGTCATCGGTGCGGGCGGGCTCGGCTGCCCGGCGGCGCTGTATCTGGCGGCCGCCGGCATCGGCACACTTGGCCTGGTGGACTTCGATCGCGTCGAGCTGTCCAATCTGCACCGGCAGGTGCTGTTCGCCAGCGCGGATGTGGGCCGGCTGAAGGTCGAGGCGGCCCGCGAGCGGCTGCTCGCCCTCAATCCGGACATCGTGATACGGGCTCACGCACTGACTCTGGGCACGGACAACGTGCGCCAGATCATCGGCGCCTACGACATCGTCCTCGACGGCAGCGACCGGTTGACTACCCGCTACCTGGTCAACGATGCGTGCGTGCTGCTCGGCAAGCCGCTCGTCACGGCGGCCATCCACCGCTTCGAGGGTCAGGCGATGACCTATCTGCCGGGGCAGGGACCGTGCTACCGCTGCCTGTTTCCGAGCGTGCCCGAGGGGGCCGTGGGCAGCTGCGCCGACGCCGGGGTGCTCGGGGTCTTGCCCGGGGTGCTCGGGGCGCTGCAGGCGAGCGAGGCGGTGAAACTGGCAAGTGGCGCCGGTGAGCCGCTGGTCGGGCGGCTGCTGACCTACGATGCGCTGACGGTGACGTTCGCTGAGCTGCCGGTGAGCCGCCGCGCCGATTGCCGCGTCTGCGGCGAGCAGGCCGATATCCGGGCTCCCGAGGACAGCGGTGTAGGGTCTGCGTCCGAGGGGTTGGAGCCGGCGCGCCGGCTGAGCGCCACCGGGCTGAAGGTATTGCTGGCTGCGGGCAAAGCCAACGGTGCGCCCCTCGTCCTGATCGATGTGCGCGAGTCGTGGGAGTTCGCCGCCCGGCATCTCGAGGGTGCGCGCAATATTCCGCTCGGACAGCTCGAGCGGCGCATCGCTGAACTTGCGCCAGACGATGCGCCGATCTTCATCTGCCGATCCGGCGGGCGCAGCCTCGCCGCCTGCGCTCTGGCGCGGCGCGCGGGAATCATCGCGCCGGGCCATCTGGAGGGCGGACTGCTCGCCTGGGCCGAGCACGTCGATCCGGACTTCGCGCTCGGATTCGAGTGACGCGATCACGACACGACGCGCTTGCCGCGCGCGGATTACACCAAGGCGCGCTTCAACAGCGCCAGCTGCCGGGCCCAAGCCTTTTCGGCCTGCACCGGGTCATAGACGCGCGAATCCGGTACGCACCAGCCATGCTGGGTACCCGGGTAGACCTCGATCTCGGCCGCCAGGTGCGCCCGCGCGAAGGCCTCGCGCAGGATCGTCTTGGCATCGGGTTGCTTGCGATCGTCGCTCGCCGCGATGGCCATGAGGTATTGGGCGCGGATCTCGGGAATGAGCCGGTGCGGGCTGTCGGGCCGATCGGTGACGAGGGCGGCACCATGAAACGTCGCGCCGGCACCGATGCGCTGCGGAAACGCCGCTGCGGTGCGCAGGGTGAACGGGCCACCCATGCAGTACCCGGTGCTCGCCATCTTGCGTTTCCGGCTCACGGGGCGCTGCTTCTCGAGCCACGGCACGAACGCGCGCGCATCGGTGACAGTGTGCTCGGGCGTCAGGGAATGCATCAGGCCGAACAACATCTCCCGCGTCACCGGATTGCTGAGGTCCGCGTGGGGCGGGGAGGTCGGGGCGGGGCGGGTCCGGTAGAACGGATTGACCACCAGCACGGCATAGCCGGACTCGGCAAGACGGTCGGCCATGCGCTCGAAGGTCGGGCGTAGACCGAAGATATCGGGCCACATGAGTACGCCGGGGTGCACCCCGGTGAGCGGATGGGTGAAATAGGCGTCGCACAACCCGTCGGGCGTCCGAACGGTGACCGGCGCGCCCGTGACCTCAGCGGCGCGTGCGCGCCGGGGCAGGAGCGATACCAGGCCGGTACCGGCGGCGAGGGCGCCGAACTGCCGGCGCGAGAGCCTGGCGTTTCCGGCGTAGTCCATCGCCTCGAAGTCATCTTGATCGCACATCGATCCTCCCGCGGTGACTCACGACCCACCGGCCGCAACGGCGGCGGGTTGCAGCGTTGACTCGCCGCGCCGCTGCCGAATCCTTCCGAACCGTGACGCGACCCCTGGGGGCATGATGACACATCGATCCGCGGCGAGCTGCGGGCTGCCGGCCCGAAGGGAAAGGGCTCGTTCGATTCATTGAATACCTGCGATTTCCGCTCATTACATGATTTTAATGAAGCTCTTTATGAGATCTGTTGCCGGGTCAGACGCCATCGAGCCCCGGACAGCGACCGGTCCGCATCGCATGGCTGTTGGGTCGCTTAGGCGTCAGCGGGCGCTGCGGCGCTCCATCCGCCGCAGCGCCCGGGATGACATCCTCAGAGGAACATTCCCCCTGAGATCTCGATGCGCTGGCCGGTGATCCAGCGGTTCTCATCACCGAGGAGGGCGGCAACGGCCGGACCAATGTCCTCGGGCACACCGACCCGGCCGAGCGCCGTCACCGATGCAACGAAGTCATTGAGGGCCCGATCGTCGCGTACGCGTCCCCCGCCGAAGTCGGTTGCGATGGCACCGGGCGCAACCACGTTGACGGCAATGCCGCGCGCGCCGAGCTCGCGCGCCAGGTAGCGGGTGAGCACCTCGACGGCCCCCTTCATTGCGCCGTACGCCGCGTAACCGGGAAACGTGAAGCGCGCAAGTCCGCTCGAGATGTTGACGATGCGACCGCCGTCGGCGAGCTGCGGCAGCAGCGCCTGCGTCAGAAAGAACACGCCTTTGAAATGGACGTTCAGCAGGCTGTCGAACTGGGCCTCGGTGGTCTCGGCGAAGGAGGCGTGAGCGCCCATCCCGGCATTGTTCACAAGGTAATCGAAGCTCGGACGGCCGAAGGTCGTCGCGAGCGCCGCTTTGACCTCGGCGGCGAAGGCGTCGAACGTCGGCACCTGTGCGACATCGAGGGGCAGCATGATGGCCTTGCGGCCGAGGCCGGTGATGGCTGCGCTGAGCGCATCGGCGTCGGCCCGGCGGCTGTGATAGGTACCGATGATGTCGACGCCCCGACTGGCGAGGGCAATGGCTGTGCTGCGGCCGAGACCGCGGCTGGCTCCAGTGATCAGTGCGATTCGATTCATGACTCTCTCCGGCAACGGGACGAACAGCTGAGGGAGCGGAACGATAGCCATTTCCAGCGGCCGGATAATCTGCGAACATCCGATTAGATTATTCGGCGGAAACGAACAATGGACCGGCTGGACGGGATGCGCGTGTTCACCCGGATCGTGGAGCTCAAGAGCTTCAGCGCCGCCGCGCGCGAATTCGATCTGCCCGCCTCGACGGTGACGGATGCGCTCAAGCGGCTCGAAGCGCGGCTCGGCGTGCGCCTGCTGGAGCGGACCACCCGACAGGTGAATGCGACGCCGGACGGCGAGAGCTATTACCGCAACTGCCTCGCGATCCTCGCGCAGATCGAGGAGGTGGAGGGCGCCTTGCGCGGAGCGAAGCCGAAGGGCCGGCTGCGACTGGACGTACAGGGCGACCTTGCGCGGCTGGTGCTGCTGCCCGGGCTGCCGCGCTTCCTCGAGCGTTATCCGGGTATCGAGATCGACATGAGCGAAGGCGAGCGGTTCGTGGACCTGCTGCGCGAGGGAGTCGACTGTGTGCTTCGTGCCGGGGAGCTTCGCGACAGTGATCTGGTGGCCCGGCGCGTCGCGTTGCTCCCGGAAGTCACGGCCGTGTCTGCGGCTTACCTTGTCCGTCACGGCCTGCCGCTTCGCTGGGATGCGCTGCAGGGACACCGCATGGTCGGCTTTCGCTCCTCGGCCACCGGAGGTGTGTTACCGCTCGAGTTCACGGTGCAGGGCACCATCCGGCACGTCATGCTGCCGGCCGCACTTTCAGTCAACGGTGCGGCGAGTTACCGGGATGCCGGGTTTCTCGGCATGGGCCTGATTCAGGTGCCACGCTATGCGCTGCAAGAGCAGCTTGAGAGCGGCAGCATGGTCGCGGTCCTCGAGGAGACACCGCC
>JAKAZL010000031.1 GCA_021815925.1 Pseudomonadota bacterium
CTACAACTACATCAATAGCCTCATCGCCCTGCAGTACGCCGCAGGAACCCTCACCGCAGCCCAGGTCCGCACCATCAACACCTGGCTCACCCGCCTCACCCGCCTCTCCCCCGGCAACATGACCCCGCAGAGCATGACCCCGCCGGCGGTGCCAAAGGGATGAGCATGCCGTGCAGCAACCCGCGCTCGCTCACCGCGGACGCCTGAGACCCGAGGACACCCATGCTTGGCTACTACGTACGCATGGCCTGGAAGAGTCTGCGCCGCACGCCCGGCCTCACCGCGCTGATGGTCAGCGGCATCGCGCTCGGCATTTCCGCGTGCATCGTGACGCTTACGGTCTACCACGCCATGTCGAGCAACCCGATCTGGTGGAAGAACAACGTGCTCTATGCCGTGACGCTCGACCCCTGGGGTGCGAGCCACCGCTCGAGCACGTACCGCGGGCCGGACCTGCTCACCTACCGGGATGCGACCTATCTGCTGAGCTCGCGCATCCCCAGGCGCAAGACGCTCCTGACGTCCATCGAGGGCGCCCTCGCGGGCGCCCCGGACCAGCACCGCCCGCTGCCGGTGAACACCGAGGCCACGACTGCGGATTTCTTCCGCATGTTCGCTGTGCCCTTCCTCTACGGCGGACCGTGGAGCGCCGCAGCGGACGCCGGCCCCGATCCGGTCATCGTGCTCAGCCGGCACGAGAACGAGAAGCTCTTCGGCGGCATCGACAGCGTCGGACGCACCCTGCTCTGGAATAAGCGGCGCTTCCGCGTGGTCGGCGTGCTCGATCACTGGAACCCGCAGCCGCGCTTCTACGACCTCACCGCCAACGGCGGCGGCGCGTTCGCGCGACCGGCCAATACGTTCATCCCGTTTCAGTGGGGGCCGACTCTGCAGATCTGGCCGAGCGGCACCATGGAGTGCCAGCGCACCGGGCCGGGCAGCTCCTACGCGCAACTGGAGAACGCCGACTGCGGCTGGATCGCCATGTGGGTCGAGCTGCCGGACGCCGCCGCCCGCCGGCACTTCCTCGCCGCCATGAACGCCTACGCCGCCGAGCAGCGCTCGGCCGGGCGCTTCCAGGGGCCGCTCAACAATCACCTCTGGAGAGTCGGTGCGTGGCTGCGGCTGCACCACGTGGTGAGCGAGCGCAGCCGGCTGCTCGTGGCCCTGTCCTTCGCGCTGCTCGCGGTCTGCCTGACCAACACCGTCGGGATTCTGCTCGCGAAGTTCCTGCGCACAGCGCCGCTAGCCGGGGTGCGCCGGGCGCTCGGGGCGAGCCGCCGGCAGATCTTCGCCCAGCACCTGATCGAGGCGGCAACGCTCTCGGTGCTCGGCGCGGCGCTCGGGCTGCTGCTCGGCGTCGGCGGCCTGAAAGGCGTGCGCGTGCTGTACCTGCACAGCAACAACGCCTACGGCAAGCTCGCCCACTTCGATGCGCTCGGAATCGCCTGGGCGCTCGCTCTCGCGGTCCTGGCGACGCTTCTCGCCGGGGTCTACCCCGCGTGGCGGGCCGGCCGCGTTGCCCCGGCCGCGCATCTGAAGAGTCAGTGACGCCACGCACAGCGGAGTCGGCATGCGAACGCATCTTCATCCTCTGCTCTCGGCGCTGCAGCGCAATCCGACCGGCGCCGTTCTGGTCACCCTGCAGGTCGCCATCACACTCGCAGTCCTGGTGAACGCCGCCGCGATGGTCGGTCGGGCCATTACCCGGATTGCGCAACCGAGCGGCCTCGACACATCCAATACCTTCGTCATGGTGATCGGCGGCATCACCAAGCAGTTCAACGTAGCGCGCGCGGTGAGCGCGGATCTGGCCTATCTGCGCAGTCTGCCGGATGTGACCGCGGCGACCGTGACGACCGGGGTACCGCTCACCAGCGACGGCTTCCAGGAGCCGCTCGGCCGGCGCAGCGACGGGCACGGCACGACCGTCGCCGCCGATCTGCTGCCCGTGGACGAGCAGGGCCTGCGCGCACTCGACGTGCCGCTCGTCGCCGGACGAAATTTCCGCACCGACGAGGTCGCCCCGCAGTCCTCCGGCCACCCCTTTCACGACATCAGCAGCATCATCGTCACCCAGTCCGTCGCCCGCGCGCTCTTCCCGCACGGTCACGCCCTCGGCGGCACCGTCTACATCAACGGCGGCCAGCCGCTCACCATCATCGGGGTCACCCGCGACTTCATGGGACCGCATCTGAGCGGCTCGGCCTACAACACGGTGCTCCTGCCGACCATCGTCACCCAGTTCGGCTTCTATGATCTGCTGGTGCGCACCCGCCCCGGCACGCTCGAATCCGTACTGCACCGGGCGAAGCGCCACATCGGCGCGACGCACGCAAACGGCATGATCGTCTACACCCCGACACTCACCGGGGCGCTGCGGCGCCTGCATGCCGGTCAGCGCAATCTCGTCGTGTTCCTCGCGGTGATCACCTCGATCATGCTGACCTTCTGCTGTTTCGGCATCTTCGGGCTCAACACCTTCAACGTCGGCAGCCGCACCAAGCAGATCGGCATCCGCCGGGCGGTCGGTGCGCGCAAGGGCGACATCGTTGCGCACTTCATGCTGGAGAATGCGATCGTGCTCACCGCCGGCCTGCTGCTCGGCGCACTGCTCTCACTCGCCATCGGACAGTGGCTGACCCGTCATGACGGCATGCCGCGGCTCGGTCCGGCCTACCTGCTCGCCGGCATGCTGGTCCTGGGACTGGTGGCGCAGCTGGCCGCATGGCAGCCGGCCCGGCGCGCCGCGCGCGTGCCGCCCTCGGTCGCCACACGGACGGTGTGAGGCCCGTTCGGGTACCATCCCCCGGGCATGGCCAAGCCCGGCAAAGATCCGCGCCTCGAGCAGCGGCGCATACTCGTCATCGACGACAGTGCGGCCGTATGCGCCGCGCTCGAGGTGCTCTTTGCCCTGCACGGGGCCCGGGTGATCGGGGCGGGCTCCCCTGGCGAAGGTCTCGCTGCACTGCGAGACGAGCCGGTGGACCTGGTGATCCAGGACATGAACTTCCGCCGCGAGGCGACGACCGGCGAGGAAGGCGTGGCGCTCTTTCACGACATCCGCCGTGCGTACCCGGATCTGCCGATTGTGTTGATGACCGCCTGGACGCACCTCGAGACCGCAGTGGAACTGGTCAAGGCCGGCGCCGCGGACTACATCGCCAAGCCCTGGGACGACGCGCGACTGCTCACCACCGTGCGCAACCTGCTCGACCTCGGCCGGGCGCGCGCCGAGGCCGGCGTACTGCGCCGGCGCCAGCGTGAGGCGCGCGCGGCGCTCGCGCTGCGTTTCAACCTGTGCGGCGCGGTGTACGAGAGCGAGGCGATGCACACGCTCATCGCCATGGCAACCCAGGTGGCGCACGCGGACGTCCCGGTGCTCATCACCGGTCCGAACGGCTCGGGCAAGGAGATCCTGGCCGACATCATCCAGGCCAACTCCGCGGTGCGTGCCGGCCCCTACGTCAAGGTCAATCTCGGCGCACTGCCGGGCGAGCTGATCGAGGCGGAACTGTTCGGCACCGAAGCCGGTGCGTTCACCGGCGCGCGGGCCCGGGTCGGACGTTTCGAGGCCGCCGACGGCGGCACGCTGTTCCTCGATGAGCTCGGCAACCTCGCGGCCGCCGGCCAGGCGAAGCTGCTGCGCGTGCTGCAGACCGGGCAGTTCGAGCATCTCGGCTCGAACCGCACGCGCAGCGCCCGGGTGCGCATCGTGGCGGCCACCAACATGGATCTGCGTGCCGCCATACGCTCCGGGGATTTCCGCGAGGACCTGTACTACCGTCTGAACGTGATCGAGCTCGAGGTACCCCCCCTTGCGGCGCGCCCCGAGGACATCATCCCGCTGGCATGCCACTTCCTCGAGGGCGCGCACAGCCTCAGCGCCGGCGCCGAACAGGCCCTCGTCCAGTATCCCTGGCCGGGCAACGTGCGCGAGCTGCGCAACGTGATCCGCCGCGCCTGTCTGTTGTCCGAGAGCGCGGAAATCGGCGCCGCGGCGCTCAGTCTGCCGGCCCTCGCGCGCGAGCCGGGCGATGCGCCGCAGCCCGAGCGCTCCGCCGTGGAAACGGCGCTCGCGCGCAGCGCAGGCAACGTCTCGCGCGCCGCACGCGAGCTCGGTCTGTCCCGCCAGGCACTCTACCGGCGCATGGAGCGTCTGGGTCTGAAGAGCGATCCATGATCGGCCGACTGCGCGGCTCGCTCGCCGGGCGGATCGGCATCGCACTTGCCCTGATGGCCGTGCTCACTGCCGTCCTCACCGCCACTGCGGTGCGCTGGCTGCACTCCGGGGCGGCGCTCGGGCTCGCGCTCGCCCTCGCGCTGTGCCTGCCGGCGCTGCTGTGGCTGGCGGTACGCGCCGCGCGGCCCTGGCGGCACACCCTCGCGGCGGTGAGCGGCGGCATCGAGAGCCTGCGCGATCGGGACTTCAGTGTCAGCATCGCCGCGCCCGTGCCGCCGGAGCTGCACGAGCTGGTGGACGCCTACAACGGTCTCGGCGAGCTGCTGCGCCGCGAGCGGTTCGATCTGTACCAGCGCGAGCTGCTGCTCGATACGGTGCTGCAGACCACGCCCGTCGCGCTCGTGCTCTGCACGGACTCCGGGCGCGTCGTCTTCGGCAACATCGCGGCGCGGCAGCTGCTGCACGGCGGCCGTCGCCTCGAGGGGCTCGAAGCGGCGACGCTGCTCGCACAGCACAGCGCCGAGCTGCGCGCCGCCGTCGCGGGCGAGGGCGATGCGCTGTTCACCCTGGGCAGCGGCACCGACAGCGAGGTCTACCGCTTCTCGCAGCGCGAATTCCTGCTGAACGCGCGTCCGCACCGGCTGTGGCTGCTCGAGCGCCTCACGCGCGAGCTCGCGGCGCAGGAGATCGCGGTGTGGAAGAAGGTCATCCGCGTCATTGCGCACGAGCTGAACAACTCGGTCGCTCCGATCAGCTCACTGGTGCACTCGGGCCGGCATCTGGCGGCCGAGGCCGACTCACGCGTCCTCGCACCGCAGCTCGAGCGGATCTTCGCCACCATCGGTGAGCGTACCGCCCATCTCGCCGCGTTCATCGACGGTTACGCGCGCTTCGCCAAGCTCCCCCAGCCGCGCCTTGCGCCGCTGCGCTGGGCGCCGTTTTTGGGCTCGCTTGCCGCCACGCTCGGCTTTCGCATCGAGGGCCCCCTGCCTGCGGCCGAAAGCCGCGCCGACGCCGTACAGCTCGAGCAGGTCATCATCAACCTGATCAAGAACGCCCGCGAGTCCGGCTCGCCGCCCGATGCGATCACACTGCGCGCCAGCGCGCAGGCGGACGGCGTGCGCCTCGAGGTGCTCGACCGCGGAACCGGGCTCAGCGAGCAGGCCCTGCGCGATGCGCTGCTGCCGTTCTTCTCGACCAAGGCGAGCGGCTCGGGACTCGGCCTGACGCTGTGCCGCGAGATCATCGAGGCGCACGGCGGACGCTTGGCGCTTGCCAATCGCCCCGGCGGCGGGGCGATTGTCGCGGTGCATCTGCCATAATTGACGCCTCGCCGGCTCGGGTCACGGCGAGGCAACCGGAGAGCTGCGGATGGCGCAAGCCGTCACGTCCCTGCGTCAGAGCGCGCTTGCGGCATTGCTGCAGACCAAACCGGCGCAGTTGCCGCTGCGCGTGCTGCTGCGCAACATCACCGCGGTGGTCCTGCCGCTCGCCTGGGGCATCGGTACCGGGCAGCTGCTGGCCGGCATCGCCGCGGCGGTCGGCGCCGTCACCACCATGTACTCCGATCAGCCCGGGCCCTACCGCCAGCGCCTCACCCGCCTGCTCTCGGTGTCGGCCGCCGGCGGCCTGGCCACCTTTCTCGGACTGACCCTCAATCACCTGCTGCCGGCGCTGCTGGTGGCGAGTCTGGCCATCGGCTTCGCCGGGGCGCTGCTGGTCACCTTCGGTGATGCCATCGCCCGGGTGGGGATGACGGCGATGGTGCTGCTCGCGATCGCCACCGACCTGCCCGCCCCGACGCTCTCGGCGGCGCTCGTGCTGACCGCCGAAGTCACCGCGGGCGGTTTGCTGCTGACGCTGTTCTCCATCGCCGCCTGGCCGCTGCAGCGCTACGGCCCGGAACGCGAAGCCCTCGCGGCGGTGTACCGGGGACTGGCCGCCATGGCGCGCGGCGGCCCGCGCGACAGTGGTACGGCGCTCGAGCTCACCGACGGGATGACCGAGCTGCAACACACGCTGCTCGGACCGCACCGGGCCCGGGGCCCGGTGATGGATCACTTCGGCGTGATGCTCGAACTCGCCGAGCGGGCCCGCCTGGAGGTGACTGCCCTGCAGGACGCCGAGCCGGACCCGCGGATCGGTCCGCTGGTGCAGCACGAGAGCGCCGCGGTGCTGGAGGCCATCGCGGCGACTCTGGCTGCGGGCGCCGATCCCGGCGAGCGCCTGCGCGGCCCCCTCGAGCAGCTGCAGGCCGCGGAACGGCGCATCGCAGAGCAGGAGTCGACCCTGCCGGAGGGACCGTGGCAGCGCCTGCAGGCCCTCAGCGGCCAGCTCGCCGCGGCGGTGCGCAACGCCGAGCGCACCGGTGCGCAGGCCGCGCGTCGTGCGGGCGAGGAGGAGCTGCAGCTGCCGCAGGCGCTGCGCCCGCAGTCGGCGCTCGCGACTCTGGCGGCCAATCTCACCCCGCGCTCGGCGGCGTTCCGTCATGCCGTACGCAGCGCCGTGTGCTTCGCGTTCGCCGTCTGGCTAGGCCACGTGCTGCCCATCGAGCACGGCTACTGGATACCGATGACCGTGGCCATCGTGCTGCGCGCCGACTATGCCGCGACCTTCAGCTACGGCCTGCTGCGGGTGGTCGGAACGGTGCTCGGCCTGCTGCTCACCACCGCGCTCGTGCACGTTCTGCCGGCGAACGCCTGGGTGCACCTGGCGGTGCTTGCGCTGCTGTGCGCGGGCTTTCGCTACTTCGGCAACGTGCACTACGGGCTCGCGGTCGCCTCGCTCACCGGCATGGTGGTGCTGCTGCTCGCCTTCGTCGGCGAGGCGCCGGAGCCGACCGTGATCGCGCGCCTGATCGACACGGTGATCGGCAGCGCGGTGGCGCTGGCGGCCTACGGGCTGTGGCCGACCTGGGAGAAGGGCCGCACACGCGAGACGATGGCGCAGATGCTGCGCGCCTATGCGGCTTACCTCACGACGCTCGCCGGCGGTGGGGCGCAGGAGCGACGCGACGCCCGCCAGGGGGCGCGCGTCGCCCGGGTCAACGCGGAGGCCTCCGTGAAGCGCCTGCTCGCCGAGCCGGCGACCTCCCCGGCGCTGGCCGAGCTCGCCCAGTCATTGCTCACCAACGGCAACCGCCTGGCGCGAACCATCATGACGCTCGAGGCGCTGCTCGGACACGAGGAGCGTCCGCCCGTGCAGCGGCTGCTCGAGCCGTTCCTTCGTGCCGGCTCCGTCTCACTCGCCGAGGCGGCCGAGGCGCTGAGCGAGTACCGTGAGCCGCGCACGCTGCCGCCGATCCGCGCGGCGCAGCGGCAACTGGCCCGCGCGCTGGCCGGCAGCGGAGCCGCGGAGCTCATCGCTGCCTGCGACCGCCTGGTCGACAACGCCAACACCCTGACCCACATCGTGGCGCGCGCACCGGCCCATCCGCCGGCCGCCGCGCGCGCCTAGGCCGGCCGGCTCACTCCACCGATGCTCTGCGTGGCGCGCGGCGGCGCGTGCTCGCGCCGTTGCCGGCATGACGACGCGGCGCCGCCTCGGCGGCGCGCTCGAGCTGCAGTCCGCGCAGGTAGCGGCGGAAATCCTTGCCGAGCACGGGGTGGCCGAGAGCGTACTCGACCGTCGCCTGCAGGTAGCCGAGCTTGCTGCCGCAGTCGTAGCGGGTACCGGCGAAGCGGTAGGCATAGACGGCCTCCTCGCGCATCAGCGCCGCGATGCCGTCGGTGAGCTGAATCTCCCCACCCGCACCGCGGCCAATGGTCTCGAGATGCTCGAAGATCGAGGGGGCGAGCACGTAGCGGCCCACCACCGCCAGGTTCGAGGGCGCCACCTGCGGTTTGGGCTTCTCGACGATGCTGCGCACGCGGCTGGTGGCGGACTTGTCCGCCTCGACCGCGACGATGCCGTACTTGTCGGTGTCCGAGCGCGGCACGACCTGTACCCCGAGGACGCTCGCGCGCTTGGCCTCGTACACCTCGGCCATCTGCGCGAGGCACGCCACGTCGCTGCGGATCAGATCGTCGGCAAGGTGCACGAAGAAGGGCTCCGCCCCGACCGCCGGCTGGGCGCACAGCACCGCGTGACCGAGACCGAGCGGGGCGGGCTGGCGGATGTAGATGCAGGATGCGTAGGAGGGCAACACGCTGCGGATCTGATTCAGCACGTCGCTCTTGCCCTGGCGCTCGAGCAGCTGCTCGAGCTCCTGGTCGGAATCGAAGTGATCCTCGATGGCGCGCTTGGAGGCACCGGTGATGAACACCAGCCGGGTCGCGCCGGCGGCGAGCGCCTCCTCGACCGCGTATTGGATGAGCGGCTTGTCGACCACCGGCAGCATCTCCTTGGGGCTGGCCTTGGTCGCCGGCAGAAAGCGCGTACCTCGGCCGGCCACCGGAAACACGGCCGTGCGAATGATCGACTTGGGAGCTGTCCGCATGGTGATCTCCTGAAACGCTGTACTTCGGCCCGCGCGCGGGCCGCCGATGAGGCTAGTGTAGCGCCCGGCGCCGACCCTGCGACGTCGGCGTGACATCGAGGATGATCGGACGCAGCGTTCGAGCCGCTCTTGGTCGCCTCAGGTCGGCGGGCTTGCAGACTGCGGTGCGTCCCTGACCTCGCCGAACGCCGCCTCGTGCACATCCGCCTCTCCCTTGAAGGCCGCCGGACGCATGCTGTCCCAGGCACGGCATTTCGGGCAGCGCCAATACCAGCCGACACTCAGCAGGCCGCACTCCTGGCACTGATAGCGCCCGCCTGCATCCCCGAGGCGCTTCAGCAGCAGCGCGAGCCCATAGGCCTCGGCCGCCGTCTCGGCCTGCGGTCCGTGCTGGTCCGAGAGGCGCTGCAACTGCTGCGGCGGCAGTGCGCTCGCCAGCAGCACGGCCAGCTCGCGCGGGCTCACCTGCCCGGCGCTCCGCAGGCGCGCCCAGAGCGCCTCGAGCACCGGGGCGGCCCCAGCCTCGGGTGCGAGGGCGAGCGCGCGCGGGATCATTTCGATCGCCAGCGCCGGATGGGCCTCGAGGACTGCCAGATAGCCCTCGAGCGCCTCGCCCCGCGCGCCATCGGCTTCGGCCAGCCGCGCGGCGAGCACCTCCGCACGGGACAGATCGGGCGCGCGCTCGCGGGCCTGCGCAAGCAGCGCGCGCGCGCGCGCGAGGTCGTGTTGCCCGAGCGCCTGCTCGGCGAGCTCGCACAGATAGTGCGCGGCGATACGGGCCCGTTCGGCCTGCACGTGCGCCGGCAGCGCCCGGAGCGTCTCGAGCGCCCGGGACCACTCCCCCTGCGCCTCGTAGATGCGCAGCAGCTGATCGAGCGCAGTCTCGCGGTACTCCCCCGAGGCGGCCAGCTCGCAGAACAGCCCCTCGGCACGGTCCATCAGGCCGGCGCCGAGATAATCGAGCGCCAGGGCCAGGGTCGCCTTGTCGCGCAGCGTCGCCGTGCCCTGTTCGCGCAGCCGGGTGTGAATCGCGATTGCGCGCTCCACCTCGCCGCGACGCCGAAACAGGCTGCCGAGGGCAAACTGGATTTCGGCCGCATCCCCCGTCTCGGCCATGCGCGCGAACACCTCCACGGCATGATCGAACCGATCGTTGATGAGATGGTCGAGACCGACGTAGTAGTCACGGGGCAGGCGCACCGTGCGGCGGTTGCCGGTCAGCCGCCCGAGCAGCCACGCGGCGAGGCCGATGAGGGCGAAGGCCAACGCGAGCAGATAGGCAGGCAGCGCGATCACCGCGGCAATTTAACATGGTGTGCCGGACGCCATCGGCATGGCGGCAGACAGCGCCGCGACTGCGGCACGCCCGGCCTGTGGCGCGTGGCTGCGCGCCGCGCGGACTCAGCCGCGGATCGGTTGATCCGTTCCCTGGTTGACCCGCTCGCGCAGGTCCTTGCCGGCCTTGAAGTGCGGCACGTGCTTACCCGAGAGCGCCACGGCTTCCCCGGTCTTGGGATTGCGCCCCTGGCGGGGCGGGCGGAAATGCAGCGAGAAGCTGCCGAACCCGCGGATCTCGATGCGCTCGCCCTGCGCGAGCGCATCGCTCATCACCTCGAGGATCTGCTTCAGCGCGAGCTCGACATCCTTGGCCGGCAGATGCTTCTGCTTGGCGGCGATGATTTCAATGAGCTCGGATTTGGTCATATCGAAGGTCGATCGCCGCCGCTGCCCCAGGGGCAGCGGCGGCGTTCAGGACTTACCCACGCTCTCCGATATGCTCTTTGAGCAGATCCCCGAGGCTCGTGCCGGTCGTCGAGGACTCCGAGGAGCGGTAGTTCTGCACCGCCTCGGCCTCCTCATGGGCCTCCTTGGCCTTGATCGACAGCGAAATGGTGCGCGACTTGCGGTCGACGCCCGTGAACTTCGCCTCGACCTCCTCGCCGACCTTGAGCACCGTGCGCGCATCCTCGACCCGGTCGCGACCGAGTTCCGAGGCGCGCAGCTGGCCCTCGATCCCGTTGCCGAGATCGATGGTCGCCCCGCGTGCGTCGACGTCCTTGACCACGCCGCGCACGATCGTGCCCTTGGGGTTCTCGGCGATGTAGCTCGAGAACGGGTCCTTGGCGAGCTGCTTGATGCCGAGGCTGATGCGCTCGCGCTCCGGATCGATCGACAGCACCATGGCCTCGACCTGCTGACCCTTCTGGTAGCTGCGCACGGCTTCCTCGCCCGGCAGGTCCCAGGAGATGTCCGAGAGGTGCACCAGACCGTCGATGCTGCCCGAGAGGCCGATGAAGATGCCGAAGTCGGTGATCGACTTGATCTGGCCGCTCACGTGATCGCCGCGGTTGTAGTTCTCGGCGAACTCCTTCCACGGATTGGCCTTGCACTGCTTGAGGCCCAAGGAGATGCGCCGCCGATCCTCGTCGACGTCGAGCACCATGACCTCGACTTCCTCGCCGGTGTGCACGACCTTGGCCGGATTGACGTTCTTGTTGGTCCAGTCCATCTCCGAGACGTGCACCAGGCCTTCGACGCCGTCCTCGATCTCGACGAACGCGCCGTAGTCGGCGATGTTGGTGACCTTGCCGAACACGCGGGTGTTGGCCGGATAGCGCCGCGCGATGTTCTCCCACGGATCGGCTCCGAGCTGCTTCAGCCCCAGGCTGACGCGTGAGCGCTCGCGGTCGAACTTCAGGATCCGCACCTCGATCTCATCGCCGACCTTGACCACTTCCGAGGGGTGCTTGACGCGCTTCCACGCCATGTCGGTGATGTGCAGCAGTCCGTCGATGCCGCCGAGGTCGACGAACGCGCCGTAATCGGTCAGGTTCTTCACCGTGCCGCGCACGACCGCGCCTTCCTGCAGGTTCTCCAGCAGCGCGCTGCGCTCGGCGGAGAACTCCTGCTCGACGACCGCGCGGCGCGAGACCACCACGTTATTGCGCTTCTGGTCGAGCTTGATGACCTTGAACTCGAGCGGCTTGCCCTCGAGATAGGCCGTGTCGCGCACCGGGCGCACATCGACCAGGGAGCCCGGCAGGAACGCCCGGACGTTGTCGAGTTCCACCGTGAAGCCGCCCTTGACGCGGCCGGTGATCACGCCGGTGACGATCTCGGACTTGTTGAATGCCTCCTCGAGCCGCGTCCAGGTCCGGGCGCGCTTGGCCTTCTCGCGCGAGAGGCGGGTCTCGCCGGTGCCGTCCTCGACCGAGTCGAGGGCCACTTCCACGTCATCGCCAGCCTGGACTTCCAGCACGCCGTGCTCGTCCTTGAACTGCTCGACGGGGATGACCGCCTCGGACTTCAGGCCGACGTTGACGACGACCACATCGGGGGTGACTTCCACCACCCGTCCGGTGAGGATCATCCCGGGGCGAATGCGCTGATTGGCGAGACTCTGCTCGAAGAGCTGTGCAAAACTTTCTGTCATACCTTCACTCGCACGGTCCGCTGGACTGCGTGCTCAATCACTGGCGCCCGTCACGTCCCTCGAGGCCAGGCAGCTGTGCAAACTGGCATGCGCGTCCATGGCGCATACCGACCTTAAAATCTCTCCGCAGGACCGCTTCACGCCCACAGCGCGCGGCGGCGGCCCAACTCGATCACGCGTTCGATCACCGCCTCGATGGCCAGGTCCGTCGAATCGATCCGCTCGGCATCGGCGGCCGGGACGAGCGGGGCCACTGCCCGGCTCGAGTCCCGCGCGTCACGCTCGGCGATCTCGCGCGAAAGGGCCGAGAGGCTAGCACTGGAACCCTTCTGTTTCAACTGGTTATAGCGCCTGCGGGCCCGCTCCTCGGCGCTGGCGGTCAGAAAGATCTTCAATTCCGCCTGCGGGAAGACCACCGTGCCCATGTCCCGCCCGTCCGCCACCAGCCCTGGGGGCTCGGCAAAGGCCCTCTGGCGGCCCAGCAGCGCTGCGCGCACCGCCGGCCAGGCGGCCACCCGGGAGGCCTCCTGGCCCATCTGCTCGCTGCGGATCGTATGGCTGACCTCCCGCCCCTCCAGCAGCACGCTCTCGGTCTGGGGGTCGGTCCCGAAGCGCACGTCCATCGCCGCGGCCACCCGGACGTGGCCGGCGACGTCGTCACGCTCGAGCTTGTGCTCCAGGCCGGCCAGCGCCACCAGCCGGTAGAGCGCGCCGCTGTCGAGCAGGTGCCAGCCGGCGCGCCGTGCCACGGCGCGGCTGATGGTGCCCTTGCCCGAGCCGCTCGGCCCGTCGATGGTGAGGACCGGCACCGGCACGGCGCTCACACCGCCTCGATGGCCAGGCCCGCCGCGCGGGCGAGCTCGACAAAGCCCGGGAAGGAGGTCGCGACATTGGCGACGTTGCGGATCTCGATCGGCGCGCGCGCCGCGAGCGCGGCGATGGCGAAGGACATCGCAATGCGGTGATCGCCGTAACTGTCGATCAGGCCGCCGCCGAAACCACTGCCGCCGCGGATGCGCAGCCCGTCGTCGAGCAGCTCGTTGTGCACCCCGAGGACGGTGAGCCCCTCGGCCATCACCGCCAGCCGGTCGCTCTCCTTCACCCGCAGCTCCTCGGCACCGCGCACCGTGGTCTCGCCCTCGGCGAGCGCCGCGGCGACGAACAGGATCGGGAACTCATCGATCGACAGCGGCACCAGCTCGCGCGGCACGTGGATGCCACGCAGGCGGCTTCTGCGCACTTCGATGTCGGCGGTCGGCTCGGCAGCCGCCCCGGCGTGCGCCTGCACCCGGATATCCGCGCCCATGCGATGGAGGATCTCCAGCAGTCCGGTGCGCGTGGGATTGACCCCGACGTTGCGCACCGTGAAGGGGCCCTCGGCCGCGATCAGCCCGGCCACGATGAAGAATGCGGCCGAGGAGAAATCCGCCGGCACCTGTATGGAGGTGGCGCGCAGGCGCTGGCCCCCCTCGAGCGCCACGGTCAGCCCGTCGCGCCTGAGCTCGACCCCGAAGGCGCCGAGCATCCGCTCGGTGTGATCGCGGGTCGGGGCCGGCTCGGTGAGGCGGGTGCGTCCGCTCGCCCCCAGGGCCGCGAGCAGCAGCGCCGATTTGACCTGTGCGCTCGCCACCGGCAGGCGGTAATCGATGCCCCGCAGGGCGCTCGCGCCGCGGATGTGCACCGGCGGGCGGCCCTCGCGGGTCTCGATCCGCGCCCCCATCAGACGCAGCGGCGCGGCCACCCGCTCCATCGGCCGGCGCATGAGCGACTCGTCCCCGACCAGCACCGAGTCGAACGACTGCGGGGCGAGCAGCCCCATGAACAGGCGCATCGCCGTGCCGGCATTGCCCATGTCGAGCACCTCGCTCGAGCCGCGCAGCGCGCCGGCCCCCCCGCCGTGCACCACGACCGCATCGCCGGCGCGCCGCTCGATGCGCACCCCGAGCGCCTCGAGCGCGCGCAGCGTCGAGAGACAGTCCGCGCCCTCGAGAAAGCCGCGGATCTCGGTATCGCCCTCGGCGATGCCGCCGAGCATCAGCGCGCGGTGGGAGATCGACTTGTCCCCGGGCACCGTCAGCGCCCCGGCGATGCGTCCGCCGGGGGCGACCCGGAAGCGCGCCACAGTGTCAGCAGATGTCATGGTCCTCTCTTTACAGCACGGCGCGCGGATACGAGCCGAGCAGCCGGAACAGCGAGGCGCGTCGCTTCAGCGAGGCGAGCGCGCGGGCGACGTGCGGCTCCTCGGCGTGACCGTCGACGTCGATGAAGAAAACGTAGTCCCACTTGCGCCGATGCGAGGGACGCGACTCGATGCGGGTCATGCTCACCCGGTGGCGCGCGAACGGCTCGAGCAGCCGGTACAGCGCCCCGGGGGCGTCGGTGTGCCCGACCGACACCAGCAGCGTCGTGCGATCCTGGCCGCTCGGGGCGAGCAGGTTGCGGCCCAGCACCAGAAAGCGCGTGGTGTTGTCGGCCCGGTCCTCGATCTGCGCGGCCAGCACCTTCAGGCCATAGACCTCGGCGGCCGTCTGGCCGGCGATCGCCGCCGTGCCGCGCTCATCGCGCGCCCGGCGGGCCGCCTCTCCGTTGCTCGCCACGGGAACGAGCTCGACCTCGGGCAGGTGCTCCTGCAGCCACAAGCGGCACTGCGCGAGGGACTGCGGATGCGAGCAGATGCGCACGATGCGTCCGAGCGCGTTCATGCTGCCCATCAGGTGGTGGTGGATGCGCAGCTCCACCTCGCCGCAGATCTTCAGCGGCGAGGAGAGGAACCGGTCGAGCGTGTGATTGACCGTGCCCTCGGTGGAGTTCTCGATCGGCACCACGCCGAAGTCGGCCGCGGCCGACTCGACTTCGTGGAACACCTCGTCGATCGAGCCGAGCGGCAGCGCGTGCACCGAATGACCGAAATGCGCGAGTACCGCGGTCTGGCTGAAGGTCGCCTCCGGGCCGAGGTAGGCCACCTTCAGCGGCTCCTGCTGCGCCAGGCACGCGGACATGATCTCGCGGAACAGCCGCACCACTTCCTCGTCGCGCAACGGGCCGCGGTTGCGCTCGCGCACCGCGCGCAGCACCTGCGCCTCGCGCTCGGGGCGGTAGAACTGCGCCGCATCGCCGTCACGGCTCTTGGTGAGCCCGACGCGCTGGGCGAGCTGCGCCCGCTCGTTGAGCAGGCGCTGGATCTGCTGATCGACGGCGTCGATGCGCTCGCGTACCGCCCCGAGCGTCTCGGCGGCGGGCGCGGCACGGCGGCGGGCGGGGGGCTTGGGTGTCATGGCTCGGGGGTCTCAGACGAGGTGGGCGGAGAGCACGCCGCGCACGGCGCGCACGGCCTCGATCAGGTCGGCGCCGGGGACGCCCTCCAGGTCGAGCAGCGTGTAGGCGTACTCGGCGCGCGAGGCGTTGAGCAGGCCGGCGATGTTCAGGCCCGACGCGGCGAGCAGCGTGCCGATCTGGCCGACCATGTTGGGCACGTTGGCCGTGGCGACCGCGAGGCGCGCGCAGCCCGGCGCTCGGGCGAGCACGACCTCGGGATAGTTGACGCTGTTGCGGATGTTGCCGTTCTCGAGGAAATCCCGCAGCTGATCGGCCGCCATGACCGCGCCGTTGTCGGCGGCCTCACCGGTGAGCGCCCCGAGGTGCGGCAGGGTGATCACCCGGGGGTGATCCTTCAGCAGGTTGCTCGGGAAATCGCACACGTAGGCGCTGAGCCACCCCGCATCGAGGGCGGCGACCGCCGCGGCGTCCTCCACGATGCCGGCCCGCGAGAAATTCAGCAGTACCCCGCCCTTCTGCAGCAGCCGCACCCGGTTCTCACCCACGAGGCCGCGGGTCTGCTCGTTGAGCGGCACGTGCAGCGTGACGATATCCGAGCGGGCGAACAGGTCATCGAGCGAGAGGGCCTGCTCGACCCCGGTGGACAGCTGCCAGGCGCGCTGCACGGTGATGCGCGGATCGTAGCCGAGCACGCGCATGCCGAGCGCTTCGGCCGCGTTGGCCACCTCGACGCCGACCGCGCCGAGTCCGACCACCCCGAGAGTTCGCCCGGCGAGCTCGAAGCCGGCGAACGCGCCGTGGCCCTCGCGCACCGCGGACTCGATCGCGCGGTCATCGCCGCGCAGCGCGCGGGCGAAGCTCCAGGCCTGACAGATGTTGCGCGCCGCAAGGAACAGGCTCGCCAGCACCAGCTCCTTCACCGCATTCGCGTTGGCCCCGGGCGCGTTGAACACCGGCACGCCGCGGCGGCTGAGCTCGGCCACCGGGATGTTCTCGACCGAGGCGCCGGCGCGGGCCACGGCGCGCACGGTGGCCGGCAGCTCGAGCGCGTGCATGTCGGCCGAGCGCACCAGCACCGCGTGCGGCCCCTCGAGTCCGGAGGCCACCTCGTAGCGCTCGCGCGGCAGACGCTCGAGGCCGCGCGGGCTGATGTCGTTGAGCGTGAGGATCCGGTAGCGCATCGCCGCTCAGCCGTGCCGTCGCTCGAACTCGCGCAGGAAGGCCACCAGCGCCTCGACGGCCGCGAGCGGCACGGCGTTGTACAGGCTCGCGCGCAGGCCGCCGACCGAGCGGTGCCCCTCCAGATGCGTCAGGCCCGCGGCAGCCGCCTCGCGCAGCAGCAGCGGCTCGAGCTCCGCGCGCTCGAGCATGAACGGCACGTTCATCCAGGAGCGGCAGGAGCGCTCGACCGGATTGCGGTAAAGACCGGAGGCGTCGATCGCCCCGTAGAGCAGCTCGGCCTTGGCGCGGTTGCGCGCGGCCATCGCCGCGAGTCCGCCCTGCGTCTCGATCCACTGGAACACCAGGCTCGCGATGTACCAGGCGAAGGTCGGCGGGGTATTGAGCATCGAGCCGTGCGCGGCCATGCGCGTGTAATCGAGGACCGAGGGCGTCTCGGGGCGCGCGCGCCCGAGCAGGCCCTCGTGCACGATCACCAGACACAAGCCCGAGGGGCCGATGTTCTTCTGCGCCCCGGCGTAAATCAGTCCGAAGCGGCTGACCTCGATCGGTCGCGACAGCAGCGTCGAGGACATGTCGGCGATGAGCGGCACGCTGCCGCTGTCGGGCACGTACGGGAACTCGACCCCGCCGATGGTCTCGTTCGGCGTGTAGTGCAGGTAGGCCGCCGAGGGGTTCAGCCGCAGCGCCGCCGGTGCCGGCACGGTGCTGTAGCGCGAGCCGGCCTCGTCGGCCGCCACGTTGACCGCCACGGCGAGCCGGCGGGCCTCCTCGATCGCCTTGCCCGACCAGGTGCCGGTATTGAGGTAGTCGGCCGCAGCGCCATGCGCGGCGAGGTTCAGCGGAATTGCGGCGAACTGGGCACTCGCCCCGCCCTGCAGGAACAGCACCCGGTAGGTGCTCGGGATCGCCAGCAGCGAGCGCAGCCGCGCCTCGCTCTGCTCGGCGAGCTCGGTGAAGGCGCGGCCCCGATGGCTGACTTCCATCACGGACATGCCGCTGCCGCCCCAGTCGGTCAATTCCGCGCGGGCCTGCTCGAGGACTTCCAGCGGCAGTGCCGCGGGCCCCGCGGAAAAATTGAACACGCGCACAGTGCCCTTCCGGCCAATCGTTCGCAAATCAGGGAAGCCCGGATACTATCAAGTGCCCGGCCGCCCTTCAGACTTTTCGCCAGGACCGGCCGCTGCCCGCCGATCCGAGCCCAAGGGCCTAGGCCGGTGCATCCCCCGTCCCGGGCGCCTCGGCGGCCGCCCCGCCCTCGGCGGCCTCCCCGGCCTCCCCGCCCGCACCGCCCTCGAGCGCCTCGACGCGCTCGATGCCGACCAGGCGCTCGCCCTCGTCGAGACGGATCAGGCGCACGCCCTGGGTGTTGCGCCCGAGCAGCGAGATCTCATCGACCGGCGTGCGCACCAGGGTGCCGTTCGAGCTGATGAGCATGATCTGCTGGCCCGGCTCGACCTGCAGCGCCGCCACCGTGGAGCCGTTGCGCTCGGTGGTCTGCAGCGCGATGACGCCCTGACCGCCCCGGCCCTGCAGCGGGAACTCCTCGACCGGCGTGCGCTTGCCGTAACCGCTGGCCGAGGCCGTGAGCACCGCGCCCTCGGCCACCACGATCAGCGCGATGAGCTCCTGCGCATCGGCGAGGCGGATGCCACGCACCCCGGCGGCCTCGCGGCCCATGGGCCGCACCTCGTTCTCGTGGAAGCGGATGGCCTTGCCGTCGCTCGAGACCAGGATCACCTCGCGCTCCCCGTCGGTGAGCGCCACCCCCACCAGCCGGTCGTTCTCGCGCAGATCGAGTGCGATGATGCCGCTCGCGCGCGGATGGGAAAATGCGGTGAGCGGGGTCTTCTTCACCGTGCCCTGACTGGTCGCCATGAACACGAAGTGCTGCTCGTCGTACTCCTTCACCGGCAGCAGCGCATTGATCTTCTCGCCCTGCTCGAGCGGCAGCAGGTTCACCATGGGCTTGCCGGCGGAGGCGCGTCCGGCCTGCGGCAGCTCGTAGACCTTCAGCCAGTAGACCTTGCCGCGGTTGGAGAAGCACAGCACCGTATCATGGGTATGGGTCACGAATAGTTTCTCCACGAAATCCTCGTCCTTGACCGCCGTGGCCGCCTTGCCACGTCCACCACGGCGCTGGGTCTGGTACTCAGAGAGCGGCTGCGACTTGGCGTAGCCGGCGTGCGAGAGCGTCACCACCACGTCCTGCGGCTCGATCAGATCCTCGGTGGTGAGGTCGAGGTGATCGCGGTTGATCTCGGTCCGGCGCGCATCGCCGTAGGTATCGCGCATCTCGATCAGCTCGGCGCGGATCACCGCGGTCAGCCGCTCGGGCCGCGCGAGGATGTCACCGAGGTCGGCGATGCGCTCGAGCAGCTCCTGGTACTCCTGGATGATCTTGCCCTGCTCGAGCCCGGTCAGGCGGTGCAGGCGCATCTCGAGGATGGCCTGGGCCTGGGCCTCGGAGAGCCGGTAGGCGCCAGCGGCGAGCCCGCCCTCGATGCCCGCCGGGCGGGTCGAGATCGCCCCGGCCCGCTCGAGCAGCCCGGTGACCGCTCCGGGGGCCCACGGCCGCTGCGTCAGTCCGATGCGCGCCTCGGCCGGCGAGGCGGCGGCCTTGATCAGCGCGATCACCTCGTCGATGTTGGCGAGCGCGACTGCGAGGCCCTCGAGGATGTGGGCCCGCTCGCGCGCCTTGGCGAGGTCGAACACGGTGCGCCGCGTGACCACCTCGCGCCGGTGACGGATGAACGCCTCGAGCATGTCCTTCAGCGCCATCAGCTTCGGCTGCCCGTCCTCGAGGGCGACCATGTTGATGCCGAACACGCTCTCCATCGGGGTCTGCGCGTAGAGGTTGTTGAGCACGACCTCGGCGATCTCCCCGCGCTTCAACTCGATGACGATGCGCATGCCGTCCTTGTCGGACTCATCGCGCAGGCCATCGCCGGCGATTCCATCGATGTGCTTCTCGCGCACCAGGTCGGCGATGCGCTCGATGAGCCGCGCCTTGTTGACCTGGTAGGGCAACTCGGTGACCACGATCGCCTGGCGGTCGCCCCGTCCGACCTCCTCGATCGACACGCGCGCGCGCACCGAGAGCCGGCCGCGCCCGGTGCGATAGGCGGTGGCGATCTCCTGCGCCCCGTTGATGATGCCCCCGGTCGGAAAATCCGGGCCCGGCACGTGCTGCATCAGCGCCGCGAGGGTGATCTGCGGATCATCGAGCAGCGCCACGCAGGCATTGACGATCTCGGTGAGGTTGTGCGGCGGAATGTTGGTCGCCATGCCGACCGCGATCCCGGTCTGGCCGTTGACCAGCAGGTTCGGGATGCGCGTCGGCAGCACCGAGGGCTCGAGCTCCGACTCGTCGTAGTTCGGCGTGAAATCGACCGTTTCCTTCTCGATGTCCGCCAGCAGCTCGTGCGCCAGGCGCGACATGCGCACCTCGGTGTAGCGCATCGCCGCCGGCGTATCGCCGTCGACCGAGCCGAAATTGCCCTGCCCGTCGACGAGCAGGTAGCGCATCGAGAACGGCTGCGCCATGCGCACGATCGTGTCGTACACGGCCGTGTCGCCGTGCGGGTGGTACTTACCGATCACATCGCCGACGACGCGCGCGGATTTCTTGTAAGGCTTGTTCCAGTCATTGCCGAGCTCGCGCATGGCAAACAGGACGCGCCGGTGCACGGGCTTCAGCCCGTCGCGCACGTCGGGCAGAGCGCGCCCGACGATGACGCTCATCGCATAATCGAGATAGGACTGCCGCATCTCCTCTTCGAGACTGACCGGCAGGATTTCGCGTGCGATCTCGGACATCGGTTCCCGGCTGCTTCCAAAAGAGCAATGTTAGCACGGGGGGGCCATCGGGCGCTGCGCGCGCGCGCCAGATGAACGATAATGGCCCGGTCCGGCCGGCAGCAGACCGGCCGCAGGCGACCCGCCGAGCAGGTAACCATGGCAACCGCAACCCACCCCAACGCCGCGCCAGAGCACGCCCCGAACGCCGAGCAGGCCGAGATCGGCAAGTTCGACGGGATCGCCGCGCGCTTCTGGGACGAACACGGCCCGTTCCGCCCGCTGCATCAGCTCAATCCCGTGCGCGTGCGCTTCATCACCGAGCGCGCCGCCACCGCCGGCGCGCGCGCTCTCGATGTTGGCTGCGGCGGCGGCCTGGTGGCCGAGGCGCTGGCACGCGCCGGTGCGGCGGTGACCGGCATCGACCTGGCCGCCGGCATGATCGAGGTGGCCCGTCTGCACGCCGCCGCCGAGGGCCTCTCGATCGACTACCGCGTCGCGGCGGCCGAGACGCTCGCGGCGCACGAGCCGGACGGCTTTGACCTCCTCACCTGCATGGAGATGCTCGAGCACGTGCCCGATCCGGAGGCGATGCTCGCCACGCTCGCCCGGCTGGTGCGCCCGGGCGGCTCATTGTTCGTCTCCACGCTGAACCGCAACCTGAAGTCCTTCCTGGTGGCGATCGTCGGGGCGGAGTACCTGCTCTCGGTCGTGCCGCGCGGCACGCACGAGTACGAGCGGTTCATCCGCCCGAGCGAGCTCGACCGCTGGGCGCGCTCGGCCGGTCTCGACGCGCGTGCCATCAGCGGGGTGAGTCTCGACCCGTTCGGCGGGGCGCGCCTCACCGCGGACCCCTCGGTCAACTACCTGGCGCACTTCGTGCGCGCGGGCTAGGCGGTGCCGGTGTCAGGCGTGCTCCTCGCCGCCGCGCTCGCCCTCGGGGCGCTGCTCGGCTTCCTGCTCGGTCAGCTGCGCGCGCTGCAGCGTGCCGCGGCGCTGCGCGAGGCGCTGACGCTGGCGCGCGCGGAGCTCGAGGCCGAGCGGCGCGCACAGAGTGAGCGCAGCGCGACGCTCGGGCAGGCCGAGCAGCGGCTGCGCGAGAGTTTCGAGTCGCTCGCCACACAGGCCCTGAAGAACAACAGCGAGCTGTTCCTCTCCGTGGCGCGCGAGTCGCTCGGCCGCGAGCAGGCGCTCGCGCAGAGCGGCCTGAAGGAGCGCGAGACGGCGATCGCGCAGCTGCTCGAGCCGCTGCGCGCCGCGCTCGTGCAGACCGAGCAGCAGGTGCAGTCGCTCGAGCGCGAGCGGCGTGACGCCTACGCGGCGCTGCGCACCCAGATCGAGTCGCTCGCGAGCGGCCAGAGCCAGCTGCAGCGCGAGACGCGCAACCTCGTCACCGCGCTGCGCCGTCCCGAGGTGCGTGGCCGCTGGGGCGAGGTCACGCTGCGCCGACTGGTCGAGCTGGCAGGCTTGAGCGAGCACTGCGACTTCACCGAGCAGGCACACCTCGAGGGCCCCGACGGGGCGCTGCGCCCGGACCTCGTGGTGCACATGCCCGAGTCGCGCGACCTGGTGATCGACGTGAAGACCCCGCTCGATGCCTATCTCGAGGCGCTCGAGGCGCCGAGCGAGGAGGCCCGCCAGAGCGCACTGCGCCGCCACGCTCAGCAGCTCGAGGCGCGCATCCGCCAGCTCGCCTCCAAGGCCTACTGGGCGCAGTTCGAGCACAGTCCGCAATTCGCCGTGCTGTTCCTGCCCGGCGATCAGTTCCTCGGCGCGGCGCTCGCCGAGCGGCCCGATCTGATCGAGGGGGCGCTCACGCAGAACATCATCATCGCCACGCCCTCGACGCTGATGGCGTTGCTAAAGACGGTGGCCTACGGCTGGCGCCAGAGCGCCATGGCCGACAATGCCGCGCTGATCCGCGGCCTCGGCCAGGAGCTGCATCGGCGCCTCGGCAGCTTCATCGCGCACCTGCAGCGCATGGGCCAGCGGCTCGATGCCGCCGTCGATGCCTACAATTCCGCGGTCGGATCGCTTGAGCGGCAGGTGCTGCCGCAGGCGCGGCGCTTCAGCGAGCTCGGCGTGCCGGCCGAGGCGCCGCTCGCGGAGCTCGAGCCGCTCGAGCAGCCGGTGCGCACGCTGAGCGTGCGGGCCCCCGAGGAGAGCGGCTCAGGGCAGCCCTGAGCCGACGTCGCTCGCGGCCTCGCTCTGCGCCAGGGCGAGCAGTTTGGCCAGCTCCTGCGGCGCGAGCGCGCGAAAATGTCCGCGCGGCAGGGCCCGTTCGAGCTGCAGCGTCCCGAGCTGGGTGCGCAGCACGCGGCTGACGCGTGCGCCCTGGCGCTCGAACAGCTGCCGCACGTCCTTGCCGCTCGCCCCGCGCGCGCGCAGCGCGTACCAGCGGTTGGTGCCCTCGCCGCCGGCGCTCTCGCAGTCGAGCACCTGCAGGTGCGCACCGCTGTCGAGCGCCCCGCCGAGCACCCCGGCGAGCTGCGCCTCGGTGAGTTCCCCGAGCACCCGCACGCTGAAGGCGATCGGCCAGTGCCGCACCCGCCGCTGCAGCTGCGCGGCGCATTCCCCGTCGGTGCAGAGCAGCTCCAGCCCGCCATCGATCCGCGGCATGGGACTCACCACGATGACGCGCCGGCCGGCACGGCGCGGCAACCGCTCCAGCAGCGGCACCGAGTCGGGCGCATCGTCGGGGGCCTGATCGAGCCGCTCGCCGCTCGAGCGGTGATAGAGGAAGGCGACCCCGCCACCGGCCGGCTCGCGCTGGCGAATGAGCCGCCCGTCGAGGCGCACCTGATCGGCCGCGGCGACGCGCATCCCGAGGCTCGCCGGCTCGCCGTTGACGGTGAGCCGGCCGCCCCGGATCCAGTCCTCCGCCTCGCGCCGCGAGGCGAGGCCGGCGCGGGCCAGGACCTTCTGCAGCCGCTCGGGCGGCGCGTGCTGCTCGGTACGCGCGCTACGAGCCCCGGTGCGGCGCCGCGGTGGCCGAGGCATGTCTCAGTCGGCTCCGTCGGCGGTCG
The DNA here is from genome assembly GCA_021815925.1 of Pseudomonadota bacterium. Taxonomy (GTDB): domain Bacteria; phylum Pseudomonadota; class Gammaproteobacteria; order Steroidobacterales; family Steroidobacteraceae; genus 13-2-20CM-66-19. The sequence continues at coordinate 23,334 of JAKAZL010000031.1, forward strand.
CGAGCACTCGCCCCGGGGGCTGCTGCTCGTGCGGCTCGTCGCTCTGGAGTGACTCCTCGCTGCCGAGCGGCGCGGCCTCGCCCGCCGGCGCCTCGCCCTCGACACCGGGCGGCTCATCCCGCCCCGCCTCGGACCCGGCGGCCTCGGCAGCCTCGGCTGCGGGGGCATCGGCCTGCGCCGCGCCGGGGTCCGCGTCCGGGACGGCCGCGGCATCCGCGGGCAGATCGAGCTGCAGATTCAGCTCCGAGAGCGACTTCAACTCCGAGAGCGGCGGCAGATCATCGAGACTCGTGAGCCCGAAATAATCCAGGAACTCGCGCGTGGTGCCGAGCAGCTCCGGGCGGCCCGGCACGTCGCGCTGGCCGACCACGCGGATCCAGTTGCGCTCGAGCAGGGTCTTGACGATGTTGGGATTGACCGCCACGCCACGCACGTCCTCGATCTCCCCGCGGGTGATCGGCTGGCGGTAGGCAATGAGCGCCAGCGTCTCGAGCAGCGCGCGCGAGTAACGCGCCGGGCGCTCCGGCCAGAGCCGCGAGACCTCTGCGGCGAACTCGCGGCGCACCTGGATGCGCCAGCCCGAGGCGGTCTGCTTCAGCTCGATGCCCCGCTCGGCGTACTCCGCCCCGAGCTGCTCGAGGGCGGCGCAGAGGACGGCCTCCCCGGGTCGCGCGGTCTCATCGAACAGCTGCTCGAGCTCACTCACCGTAAGCGGCCGACCGGCCGCGAGCAGCGCCGCCTCGATCACGTTGCGTACATACGATTCAATCATCAGCATTCTCTTCAGTGTCGCCTTGCGCCGCTGGCTCGCTCGGCAGGGCCGCGGCGAAGTCCGCCGGCAGGTCCTGCGCATCCGCCGTGTCCACGATGCGCAGCTGCGGGGCGGGTTTACCGGGGCGTACGTGCAGGGGTGCGTACGGCTCTGCCTGCACGATGTCGATCAGCCCCTCGCGCACCAGCTCGAGGATGGCCATGAAGGTGACCGTCACCCCCATGCGCCCCTCCTCGGGCCGGAACAGGCGGACGAATTCCACGAAGCCATCGCCCGCGAGGGAGGCGAGGATGTTGCCCATGCGCTCGCGCACCGAGAGTGGCTCGCGCCGGATGTGGTGGTGCGCGAACATCTCGGCACGCACCACGACTTCCTGGAACGCCAGCAGCATCTCCTTGAGCGTCACCTGCGCCAGCGGGCGCACCACCTGGCGGTCCCGCAGTTCGGCCGCGGCGGTGAAGTGATCGCGCTCGAGCCGCGGCAGCGCGTCGAGCTCCTCGGCGGCGCGCTTGAAGCGCTCGTACTCCTGCAGCCGGCGCACCAGCTCGGCGCGCGGATCCTCTTCGGCGTCCTGCGCGGTGCTCTTCGGACGCGGCAGCAGCATGCGCGATTTGATCTCCGCGAGGGTCGCGGCCATCACCAGGTACTCCCCGGCGAGCTCGAGCTGCAGATCCTGCATCAGCTCGATGTAGCGCATGTACTGGCGCGTGATCTCCGCGAGCGGGATGTCCAGGATGTCCAGGTTCTGCCGCCGGATCAGGTACAGCAGCAGATCGAGCGGCCCCTCGAAGGCCTCGAGAAACACCTCGAGGGCCTGGGGCGGGATGTACAGATCGCGCGGCAGGACGGTCACCGGCTCGCCGTTGACCACCGCGAAGGGCATCTCGACCTGCTCGGGCGCCGCGCCATGCGCGCTCTGGGGCGGTGTCTCACTCGGCACAACCGCCAGTTCGGGATTCGGATCGCTCATCGGCGGCGTCAGTCGGTGCGCAGGTGCATCGCGCGACGCACGTCCTCGAGCGTCTCACGGGCGGCGTCGCGCGCCTTCTCCGCGCCCTCCGCCACGATGTCGCGCAGCAGCTCGGGGTTGTCGGTGTACTCCTGCGCGCGGCTGCGCATACCGGTGACTTCCTCGACGATCTTGTCGATCACCGGCTGCTTGCACTCCAGGCAGCCGATGCCCGCCGAGCGGCAGCCCGCGGCGGCCCACTGGCGCACGTCCTCACTGGAGTAGATGCGGTGCAGATCCCACACCGGGCAGCGCTGCGGCTCGCCGGGGTCTGAGCGACGCGCGCGTGCCGGGTCGGTCTTCATGGCGCGCAGCTTGCGGATCACCGACTGCGGATCCTCGCGCAGCTCGATGGTGTTGCCATAGGACTTGGACATCTTGCGCCCGTCGAGTCCGGGCACCTTCGGCGTCTCGGTGAGCAGCGCCTGCGGCTCGGGCAGGATGCTGACGCTCGTGCCCTCCAGATACCCCAGCAGCCGGTCGCGGTCGGCCACCGTCAGGCGGCTCACCCCGCTCACCAGTGCCCGGGCGCGCTCGAGCGCCTCGTGATCGCCGCTTTCCTGGTACTTGCGCCGCAGCTGGCGGTACAGCGTGGTGTTGCGCCCGCCGAGCGCCTTGATCGCCCGCTCGACCTTCTCCTCGAAGTCCGGCTCGCGCCCGTAGAGGTGGTTGAAGCGGCGGGCGGTCTCGCGCGTGAGCTCCACGTGCGCCACCTGGTCCTCCCCGACCGGCACGTGCTGGGCGCGGTAGACCAGGATGTCCGCGCTCTGCAGCAGCGGATAGCCGAGAAACCCATAGGTGGCGAGGTCCCGGTCCTTCAGCTGCTCCTGCTGGTCCTTGTAGCTCGGCACGCGTTCGAGCCAGCCGAGCGGGGTGATCATCGAGAGCAGCAGATGCAGCTCGGCGTGCTCGGGCACGTGGGACTGCACGAACAGAGTCGCCACCCCGGGGTTCAGTCCCGCGGCCAGCCAGTCGATGAGCACGTCGTGCACGAACTGCGGCAGCTGCGAGGTCTCGGCGTAGCCGGTGGTGAGCATGTGCCAGTCGGCGACGAAGAAGAAGCACTCGTACTCGTACTGCAGGC
>JAKAZL010000114.1 GCA_021815925.1 Pseudomonadota bacterium
CGGCCCTGTACGTCGCGTAGGCCTGCTGGTAGGTCGGGTCGTGCAGCAGCGCGTCGTGGTAGACGTCGAGGAAGTTCGTCGCCGAAGCCGCCCCGGAACCTCCGAGGGCCGCGCCGGCGAGGAACGCAGACGCGGCAACCACGGCGACACGGCTGCGTCGCGGTGTGCTCATCGAGCGTGACTGGGGTGGGGTGCCGCGTCTGTTCATGGGGTCTCAGACCGTCCGCGTGGCCACCGAGGGGGCAATCCGTGCCGCGCGACGCGCAGGCTGCCAGGCGGCGAGCTCCCCGACTGCGACGAGCGTGACGATGCCGGCGGCGAGGTAGGCCATGTTCAGACGCGGGACGGCGTAGTGCAGGGTGAGCCAGTTGCCGATGAGCAGCGCGAGGACGCTGCCGAGCACCGCGCCTGCGGTGAGTATGAGGGCATTTTCGACCAGGAAACGGCTCACGACGTCGCGCCGTCGGGCTCCGAGCGCGCGGTGGGTGCCGATCTGGCGCGTACGGCTGCCCACGTTGAAGGTGGTCAGGCCGAAGATGCCGAGGCAGCAGACCGCCAGCATCAGCGCGGTGACCAGGGCGAGCAGGATGGCCACGTTGCGGTTGCCGGAGTCGCGCCGGCGATTGTTCTGCGCGAACGTTCGCGCATCGACGACGACCCCGTAGCGGTGCGCGGCGGCGATGTGCTTGCGCGCGAGGCGCAGGAGCGCATCGCGCTTGCCCGGTTGTGTGCGCACCAGCAGATCGTAGTAGCCGCCCTGGCCGGGCAGGCGCGGGTAGATGATGGTCCGCTCGGTCGGCTGGCCGAGCTGCGGTCCCATGAAGTCGCGGGAGATGCCGATGATCGTCCTCGGCTCGCTGCTGTAGATGGTCTTGCCGAGGGCGTTGCCGTGCGGGAACAGCGCGTGCGCCAGGGATTCGGTGACGATGGCCTCGGATGCCGGGGCCTGCTTGCCGGGCACGTAGGGCTGGATCTCATCGGCGCGGAAGTTGCGGCCCGCGATCAGCCGTACCCCGAGGGTCTTCAGCCCATCCTGGTCCATGCCGAGCTCGCTGGTGAGGGTCACCTGGCCCTGCTGCCCGGGCTCGATCCACACGCCGGTGTTGCCGCCGTCGCCGGTCAGCGGCACACCGTCGGAGACCGTGGCCGAAACGATGCCCGGCAGGCCACGCAGGTAGGCCAGATCCTCGCTCTCGGCGGCGGCGGCATTGAACTGATTGGATGAGCCCGAGATCTGCAGCACGAAGGTATCGCGCGTGTTGATCCCGGTCGGCTGCTCGATCCTCATGATGCGCTGGTGCACCACCCAGGCGGCATTCACGAGGACTGCCAGCGTGATGGACACCTGCAGCGTGACCAGCAGCGCTCCTGTGGGGTTGCGTCGCAGGGCGGACAGGAGTGGTCGGAGGTTCAGACTCATTGGTTCACCAGCGTCACGGGCCGCTCATTGACTCTTCAGGTAGCGCGCCGGCGAGGTGCGTCCGACGCGCCAGGCGGGGTACAGCCCCGCCAGCAGCGTCGAGACACCGGCGAGTGCGAGCGCCCAGGCGATGCCGATCAGGTCGAAGTGCGCGACCTTGCCGTAGGCGCTGTAGCTGTGCGCGTAGAGGGCGCGCACGCCGGCGAGACCGGCGATGCCGAGGAGCAGCCCGAGGATGGCGCCGCTGAGTGCCAGCACGGCGACCTCCACCAGGTGCTGCGCGAAAATCTCGCCTCGCCGCGCCCCGAGTGCCCGCCGCACGCCGGCCAGCGGCGCTGCGCGCAGGAATTTCGCCAGCAGGATACCGACGGTGTTGATCAGGCAGACGGCCAGGAACGCGAACGCGATGCGCAGCAGCAGCCGGCTGCTGTTGCTGACGATGCGGTGCAGGCGCAACCACTGGCTGACCTTCCACAGGTGGTTGTTGCGCGGGCGCTGGAAGCGCCCGGCGGCGTGCTGCTGCGCCCAGTAGGCATTGACGAAATCGAGGAAGCGTTCGCGCCGTGCCGCCGTCGGCAGCTCGACCCACATCGTGATCCACACACAGTTCGAGGCCAGCAGGTCGCGGTAGGTCTGCAGCGGCGGGGCGCCCGGCGCGACCCAGCAGCTCATCGAGCCGATCGGGAACAGGTGCAGCATCGAGCCCCAGCGGAACGGCACGAAGGCGCGCGCGGACCCACCGAAGTCGCCGCTGCCGCCGCCGGTGAGGTCGTAAAAGCGGGGCCGCGGGTCCCAGTGCGCCAGCACGCCGACGATGCGAAAGCGCAGGTGGTTCCAGAGAATGGTGCGTCCGACGCTGTTGCGACCGTCGTAGAGCCGCTGGTTCTCGCGATGGCTGAGCACGATCACCGGCTGGGGGCCCTGATCGGCCGCGGCGCTCCACGGGCCGCCGTACTCGAACGGCACGTCGAACATGTGGAAGAACCCCGCCGTGGTGATGCGGGTCATGGCCCAGACGGGCGCGCTCTGCCCGGGCGCGCCGGCGAGGGCGCCCTGGACGAAGGCGAGCAGGGTCTTGCGCTGGGGAATGTCCGAGCCATACAGGTACGTCGCATCGAGATAGGTGAGCTGACTCGGCGCGACGGTGGGGCGGTCCGGATCGTACGGCCGGCGCGGGTCCCAGGAGTCCATGGTCACCGCGTAGAGCACGTTGTTCTTCCACCAGATGGGGTTGCGTCCCATCGCGTGATGGACCGTGAGCGTGACGATGCACGCGGCGATACCGCAGGCGATCGCGCCGACCATGAGGGCGGTGAGTCCGGGCGTGCGTCGCAGGCTCTTCACGGCCAGGCGCAAGTAGTAGCCGAGCATCAGCGTCGGTCCTGCGGCTTCATTCCGCCGCGCGCGGGGCGTGCGCCGCGGTCTGTCGCTGCGACGCGGGCGTCTGCGCCGGCGCATCGAGCACGACGCCATCGACGATGTGGATGTTGCGCTCGGCACGCCGGGCGAGCTCGGGGTCGTGCGTGACGAGGATGACCGTGGTGCCCATGGCGTTGATCTTCTCGAGCAGATCCATGATCTGGCGGGCCATCAGCGAGTCGAGGTTGCCCGTCGGCTCATCGGCGAGGATCAATGCCGGATCCCCGGCGATGGCCCGCGCAATGGCGACGCGCTGCTGCTGGCCGCCGGAGAGCTGGGCGGGCAGATGCTTCATGCGGGCGGCGAGACCGACGAGCTCGAGGCTGCTCTCGATGCGCTTGCGCCGCTCGGGGGACTTCATGCGCCGATAGCGCAGCGGCACATCGACGTTATCGAAGATGTCCAGGTCCGGAATGAGATTGAAACTCTGGAAGATGAAGCCGATCTTCTCGTTGCGGATGCGCGAGCGCGCATCGTCGGACAGCCGGCTCACATCGCGCCCGTCGAGCTCGTAGGTGCCGGAGTCGAAGGTCTCGAGCAACCCCGCGATGTTGAGGAAGGTGGTCTTGCCGGAGCCGGACGGGCCGCTGACCGCGACGAATTCCCCGTCCCGGACCTCGAGCGACAGTGCGCGCAGCGCGTGCGTCTCGATCAGGTCGGTGCGATAGATCTTGCTGATGTCCTGCATGCGCAGCATAGCGGCCTCACTGGCGGGTCATTTGGAGAGTTTCACGGTGGGCGCATCGTGCAGCTTGCGCGGGTCGGAGATCACGACCGACTCGCCGACCTGCAGTCCCTGCAGAATCTCGATTTCGGAGATCGACGCGGCGCCGAGGGTGACCGGTACGCGCACCGCCTGATCGCCGCGCACGACGTAGACGAAGCGGGTCTGCGGGCTGATGTAGGCGCCGCGGTCCATGTGCAGCACGTCGTGATGCTCACCGAGGATGATGCGCACCGAGGCCTGCTCGTTCTGGCGCAGCCCCGGCGGCGGCTCGCCGTCGAAGCGCAGGCGGCCGGTGACCCAGCCGTCCTGCACCGAGGGCGCGATGTCGGTGACCACGCCCTTGACGGTCTGCCCACCGAGGGTGATCTGGGCCGGGACGCCCGCGGCGATGCCGCCGGCGAGGGACTCGGCGACCTGGAACTGGATCGCGAGCCCGGAGAGGTCGACGACCGTGACCAGCGGGGCGTTCTCCGGGACGTAGGTGGTGTCGCGCTGGGCGGTGTCGGCGACGAGGCCGGTGACCGGGGAGCGCACGTGCAGCGCATCGATGCGGCTGGCGAGCTCGGCGACCTTCAGGGCCTGCGCATCGCGCGCCAGAGTGCGGGTGCGCAGGTCGAGCAGGATCTGCTGCTGCGACAGATGAGCGTTCTCGCGGGCGTGCTCGAATTTCAGCCGCGCGATGGACAGCGTGTCGTAGGCTCCTTCGTAGCTCTGCTCGCTGATCACGTGCACCTTCCAGGCCGCCTGCGCGCGCTGCAGCTCGCGCAGCTGCGCGTTCATGCGTACGGCGTCGAGATCGGCTTCCTGCTGACTGGTGAGCAGCTCCTCGCGCAGCTTCACCCGTTCCTCCGCGAGCGCTGCGTTCATGCTCTTCAGCGTGGCGAGCTGGCGCTGGTATTCATTGCGCAGCAGGGGGCTTGCCACCACGGCCAGCAGCTGTCCCTTGCTCACGTGATCGCCGGCGTGGACGAGGAAGTGCACGGTTCCGGCGGCGGTGGCAAACAGCGTGGGGCTGACCGCAGCGATCACCGATCCGCGCGCGGCGACGTCCTGAACGAAATCGCCGCGCTGGACCGTGGTGGTCTCCAGGCGGCTCAACTCGACCACGTTGCCGGACTCGGCCCAGTCGTAGGAGAGCCAGGCGGCCGCGGCCATCAGCAGGACGACCGAGGCCCCGGCGGCCCAGACGCCCGGGCGCCGATGCCACGGGCGTTGAGCGGCTGCGGCGACGTCCTGCGCGGCCGTGGAGCGGATGGGTGTCGCGACGATCGGTTCGTCGTTCGCGGGCAGTTCGGGTTTGAGGTCGAGGATGCTCATAGTGGTCGTGGACTATCCTGCAGGGTTCGTGCCAACGCACCATTACGCGGCAACTCTCGGAGCCGTAAGGATAAATCTATGATTGTCGCAAATCAAAGACAGTCCAGACCTGTCCGGGTCGCGGACAGCGGACACATTGCGGACAGTTATGGGCGGACAGCTATGGCTTGCCGAGGGAGCGCGGTGGTGTTCGCAATCGCCCGGGCCTATGCTGTGGCCCTGTGGCATCGGCCGGCCGCAGAGGCGGGCCGAGAGGGGGGCACAGCTTGATGCCGCAATTCGCGCACGGAGCCATCTCGTGGAGGATCTATGGCCACTCGACGTACCGATCCCGCCCCCACCCAACCCGTTCAGACCGCCGCGAAGACAGCCGTTCGCCGCGCGTCGCGCAGTAAGCCGAAGACGCTAGTCGACCCACCGACTCCCGCGATGAGCGAGCAGAGCCGGCGCGCCATGATTGCGGAGGCGGCCTATTACCATGCGGAGCGTCGTGGCTTCGCGCCGGGAGGCGAGGAGCACGATTGGCTCAGAGCCGAGGCGGAAGTCGACGCGCTGTTGAAGAGCGCTGCGCACGGCAGGCGGCCGCAGTAG
>JAKAZL010000115.1 GCA_021815925.1 Pseudomonadota bacterium
GGTTGATAGGCTGGGTGTGTAAGGTCAGCAATGACTTCAGCTAACCAGTACTAATTGCCCGTGAGGCTTGACCATATAACCTCAAGCGGTCTGACCGCGAGAGGATGATGTAATGGAGCTGGTGATGGCCGTAAGGCTGTCGCATCATGGATGAGGATTTGTGAACGCGACAAGCGTCGAAACAAAACGACCCGGATTGGAGGCGGGCCGGGCCGGTGGAAACACCGGTCCGGCATGTCTCAAACAGTTTGCCTGGCGGTAATAGCGAGTGGGAACCACCCGATCCCTTTCCGAACTCGGAAGTGAAAACGCTCTGCGCCGATGGTAGTGTGCCCTTCGGGCATGTGAGAGTAGGTCACTGCCAGGCTTCAAACGCGAAACCCCCGGAGACTCAGGTCTCCGGGGGTTTTTGCTTTTCGGGTCCGTGTCGCACGGCTTCAAAGTGTGTGCCGCGCACGGCCCAGATCACGCTTGTTCGGTCACACTCCCTGCCAGTCGGCGAGAGGGATTCGTGATCGTCATCGTGCTGGGATTCATGGCGCTCATCCTGGTGTTCGGGCTGGGCGCTGCGGCGGGCTTGTGGCTGCGGGCGGCACGTGTCTCCGCCGGTGCGGACGCGCATCGCGATGCGTTCGTGCAGTCCCCGACCGGCATGCTGCTGGTGGATCCGGACACGTTGCGCATCGTCGACGCCAACCCGGCCCTGGTGCGCAGCACCGGCGTGCCGCTCGAGGAGCTGCGTGCCGGGACCCTTGGGGCGATCTTCGGCGCCGCGGACGGGGATGGACCGGATCTGCTGGTGGCCCAGCTGCGCGATTCGCCGGCACGACTGCTGGTCGAAGCGACGCAGCGCTGCAGAAGCGGCCGCCAGTTGCTGGTCGAGATCAGCGGCCATCCGCTGCAGAGCGACGGTCGAGTCCTCTTTGCGCTCAGTACCCGCGACATCACCCTGCGGCGCCGTGTGCAGGCTCAGCAGCTCGAGCGCCAGCAGCACCTGAGTCATCTCGCGCATCACGATCAGCTCACCGCTCTGCCCAACCGGCTGTACCTTGCCGCCCATTTGCCCAAGGCCATCGAAGAGGCCCGGCGCGAGGGCAGCGCGCTCGCCGTGCTGTTCCTTGACCTGGACCGCTTCAAACACATCAATGATTCGCGCGGCCACGACACCGGTGACCGGCTGCTGCAGGAGGTTGCGCGCCGCATCCGCGCCGCGGTGCGCGACGAGGACATGGTCGTGCGCATGGGCGGCGATGAATTCATCGTGGTCCTTCGCCGGGTGCTCACCGTCGATGAGGTCGGGGAGACCGCCGCGCGCCTCGCCCAGACGCTCAACGCCGCGGTGGTGATCGACGGACGGCCACTGGTGGCGACGGCGAGCATCGGTGTGAGTCTCTATCCGCGCGACGGCCAGACCATGGGCGAGCTGCTGCGGCAATCGGACACGGCGATGTATCAGGCAAAGGATCGCGGCCGCAACACATTCCAGCAGTTCACCCCGGCCATGGATCGCAAGCTCAAGGAGCGGGTGGCGGTCGAGAACAGCCTGCGCCGCGCGCTCGCCGAGCGCCAGCTGCATCTGCACTACCAGCCGATCGTCGATATCCGCACGCGCCGTGTGGTGGCGCTGGAGGCGCTGCTGCGCTGGCGGGCGCACAGCGCCTTTATCCGGCCAAGCCGGTTTATCGCCATCGCGGAGGAAACCGGTCTGATCGTGCCGATCGGGGAATTCGTCGCGCGTCAGGCGCTTGCGGACCTGCGCCGTTGGCGCGATTCGGGGGCTTCCGTCGTGCCTCTCTCGCTGAACGTTTCCGCCGTGCAGCTGCAGCGCACCGACTTTCCCGCCATGCTTGCCGGGCTGCTGGCGCGCTACGACGTCGCGGCCAGCATGGTGCAGATCGAGCTGAACGAGAGCGCCATGTTCGAGCGCCATGACCGGCGCGGCGATCCGTCCCAGCATGCGATCGAGCGCCTGCGTGAACTCGGCGTGCGGATCGTGATCGATGATTTCGGTACCGGCTATTCCAGTTTGTCCTATCTGAAGCGCTGGCGCGTCGACGTGCTGAAGATCGACCGCGGGTTCATCCGTGACCTCAGTGTCGACACGGGCGATCGGGCGATCGTCGAGGCCATCATCGCCATGGCGCGACACTTGAACATCGAGGTGGTCGCCGAGGGCGTCGAACGGCAGCGGGACCTGCGCAAGCTGCGCGACCTCGGCTGCGAGCTGGCGCAGGGCATTCTCCTGGCGAGGCCGGTGCCGGCCGAGCAGTGCCTGCAGTTCCTGAGCGGGGCGCCCCTCGTGATCGATTCCCCGGAGTCCCCTGCGGATCTGCTCGAGGGCTCGGGCGCCGCGTAACGGTACGCGCCGGGCATCGGGACGCGGCGCTCATTGACCGGCAGGTCATCGGCTGCGGCGGCCCGGTGCCGTTCAGATGCCCGCGTACCAGGTGTAGCCCTGATCTTCCCAGTAGCCACCCTGTCCCTGACCGAACGTCCGGTAGCTCGAAACCAACTGGATGTGCATGACGTACTTGGCCATCTTGTAACCGAGCTGACGGCCGAGGCGCAGCCGGATCGGAGCGCCGTACGTAATGGGCAGTGTCTCCCCGTTCAGATCGTAAGCAAGCAGCGTCTGCGGATGCGCGGCGGTGCGCAGGTCGATGCTTTCGTAGTAGTAGTCGCTGCCGTCGTCCATCGGATCGGCGCAGAAGAACATGACGTAGCGCGCCTGGGGTTTGGGCAGCACGAGCGCCAGTACGTCGCGCAGCATGGGGCCCGTCCATTGTCCAATGCAGCTCCACCCCTCGACGCAGTCGTGGCGCGTGATTTGGGTCTGCGCGGGCATGGCGCGCAGATCGGCCAAGGAGAACGACCGGGGACGCTCCACCAGGCCATCGACGAGCAGCCGCCAGTCCCGAAAGCCGTTCTTGGCCAGCGTCTGGTACTGCGGATTGTCGGGGTCGGTGGTGCCGTTGGGGCGGAATACCGGGGCGATGTCCGCCCGGGTGTACTGCGGCGCGAGCGCATCGCGTGAGACCAGCAGGCGCTGCGCGCCGCGAGTGAGCCACTGCGCCGCGCTCAATACGGATTGCGTCTGGGGCAGATTGGACAGCCGGTCACAGCCGCCGAGCAGCAACGAGGTGGTGCCGGCGCCGAGGCCGAGCAGCAGCCTGCGGCGGCGGGTGCTGATGATCTCATTCACGTTCGGCTCCTGGCTCCCCGTCGGGAGCGACCTCGATCGCATAGCGCCCGGTGATCATCGAGCGCAGATTGTTCCAGGGCCCCGATAACACCACCATGAGAATGTGCACGACGAAGAAAGCCAGCAGCGTCATCGCGCAGGCGAAATGAATCGTGCGCGCGCTCTGCCGGCCGTCGAACAGAGTAAGCAACCAGGGGAATCCCGCGTCCATCGTGGGCGACATCGTCAGGCCGGTGAGGACGATCAGCGGGCCCACCACGAAAACGACGAACAAATAGGCGAGCTTCTGGATGCCGTTGTAGTGGCGCGCTTCCTCCCCCCGCGGGAAGCGCAGCCGCGCGTGATCGATGAACGTCCTGCCGAGCCGCCGCCAGTCTTCCCGTCCCGGCAGCAGGTCGCGGCGCAGGTGGCCCGAGAGCACGCCGAACCCCACATAGATCGCGCCGTTGATGACGAGCACCCAGGCGAAGAACAGGTGCCACAGACGTCCCATGGCGAGCCAAGTGTCACTGGGCAGCGTTGCCCAGCGCGGGAAGCCTCGCTCGGTATCGTTGCCGTCGCCCCCCTTGGACCAACCGAACAGCCCCGTGGTGGTGAAGCTGTGCGAGCCGACGGTGGTGACACCCCAGGTCCGGCCCTGGTCGTTCTGCAGGGCCTCCATGCTGAGGATGGGGCGCGAAAAATGCGACGTAGCGCCCCAGTACAGTGCCGGGTGCGCATTGAAGATCTGCAGCCCGCTCATGAGCATGATGGTCAGGGTGAGGACGTTCACCCAGTGCAGGACGCGGACCGTCCCGGTATGCCGGTACATCAGGCGCTTGCTGGCCATGCTTCACCGTTGTGCCGTGTCCGCCCCCCTGCGGTTCCCCTGAGAATACTCCCACGGCTCGGGGCGAGCCAGGACGTGAGAGAATGACACGCGATGGACCCGATGCCGTCACCCCCCATTGTCGCTGCGCAGCAGTGCGCCGAAGCCGTGCTCATGGTGCGGCCGGCTCGGTTCGCATACAACCCGGAGACCGCCTCGAGCAATGCCTTCCAGCGCGCCGGTGCGGCGGCTGGCGCCGCCGCCGCCGGCCGCGCCGAGTTCGATGGCCTCGCCACCGCGCTGGCCGGGGAGGGCGTGCGCGTGTGCATCCTCGAGGACACGCCGGATCCGCCCAAACCGGACGCGGTGTTCCCGAACAACTGGGTGAGTTTTCACGCCGATGGCACGGTGGTGCTTTACCCGATGCAGGCGCCGAGCCGCCGGGCGGAGCGCCGCCGTGACGCCGTGGATGCGGTCGTCGAGCAGCTCGGCTTCAGGGTCTCGCGTCTGCTCGATCTGACCGCGCATGAACGCGACGGCCGCTATCTCGAGGGCACCGGCAGTCTGGTGCTTGATCACCGCCGGCGGATCGCCTACGCGTGCCGCTCGGGGCGTACCGACCCGACGGTGCTCGCCGAGTGGTCGAGCGAGCTCGGCTACGAGTCGGTCATCTTCGCGGCCGCCGACCGGAGCGGCCGGCCGATCTACCACACGAATGTGCTGCTGAGCCTCGGCGAGCGCTCGGCGATCGTCGCGGTAGAGGCGATCGCGGAGCGTGATCGCGGCCGGGTGCTCGAGCGGCTCCGGGACGGCGATCGGGAACTGATTGATATCGGATGGGACGAGCTCGAAGGGTTTGCCGGCAACGTTCTGGAGCTCGCGACCTGCGACGAGGCTCTTGGCGCGTATCGCCTGCGGGTCATGTCCGCCACGGCCCGCCACGCGCTGTCCGAGGCGAGCTTTGCGCGCATCAGCGCCTGCAGCGACGAGGTGCTCGTCGCACCGGTGCCGACGATCGAACGGCTCGGCGGAGGCAGTGTCCGGTGCATGATCGCGGAGGTATTTCTGCCCGTATGACCCCCCTCATCATCAAGGCCATCCTCGCCTATCTGCTCGGGTCGCTCGTGGGTGGGCTGCTCGTCGGCCGTCTGCGTGGCGGTGTCGATATCCGTCGGCTGGGCAGCGGCAATGCCGGTGGCACCAATGCCCTGCGCACACAGGGCAAAGGCTTCGCCTTCTGGGTGCTGCTCATCGACATCGGCAAGGGTTGGCTTGCGACCGCGGTGCTCCCGGGCGCGGCATTGCCGGGCCTCGCGGGTGCTACGCCCGGGCTCGCCTGGACAGCGATCGTGTGCGGTCTCGCGGTGATCGTGGGGCATGTCTACCCGCTGTGGTACGG
>JAKAZL010000116.1 GCA_021815925.1 Pseudomonadota bacterium
GGCTGCTGTTCGCACGCGCCGGGGTGCCGCGCTGTCCGGTGCATGGCCAGGACCTCACCGCCCAGACGGTCAGCCAGATGGTCGACCAGGTCCTCAATCTGCCCGCCGGCAGTCCGATCGCGCTGCTCGCGCCGCGGGTCAGCGACCGCCGAGGCGCGCACGAGGATACGCTGCGCGAGCTCACGGCCCAGGGGTACGTGCGCGCTCGAATCGACGGTCGGATCTACGAACTCGATGCCGCGCCGGAACTGGACCCCAAGCGCAGACACACGATTGAGGCGGTCGTCGACCGCATGAAGGTCAAGCCGGACGTGCAGCAACGGCTGGCCGAGTCCTTCGAGACCGCCCTGGCGCTCGGCAACGGCGTGGCGCGCGTCACGCTGCTACGGGAAGCGGCCGAAGACTCGGGCGGCCCGCCTCCCGAGGAGTGGCTCTTCTCCAGCAGCCACGCCTGCCCGATCTGCGGTTACAGCGTCCCGCCGCTCGAACCGAAGCTGTTCTCGTTCAACAATCCGCTCGGCGCCTGCCCGACTTGCGATGGGCTCGGCGTCCAGCAGTTCTTCGATCCCGAGCGTATCGTGGCGCATCCGGAGCTGCCGCTCGCCAACGGCGCGGTCCGCGGCTGGGACCGGCGCAACGCCCATTACTTCCACCTCATCCAGTCACTCGCGCAGCATTATCACTTCGACATCGAGACGTCCTGGCAGGCGCTGCCCGAAACGGTTCGCCAGGTGCTGCTCTACGGCAGCGGCGAGGAAGCCATCACGTTCCGCTACGGCACCGCCGGCGGGGCGGTCGGCAAGCGCCACCCCTTCGAAGGCATCATCCCGAACCTCGAGCGGCGCTATCGCGAGACCGAATCGAACGCCGTGCGGGCGGAGCTCGCCCGATTCCGCGGCGTGCGCACCTGTCCGGAGTGCGTCGGAGCGCGACTGAACCTCACCGCCCGGTCGGTGTTCGTGGGCGAGACGAACCTGCCCGCACTGACGGCACTGTCCATCGAGCGCGCGCTGGTCTATCTCGAGGCGTTGCAGCTGCCGGGTTGGCGCGGCGAGGTCGCCGGGCAGATCGTGCGCGAGGTGCTCACGCGGTTGCGCTTTCTCGCCGATGTGGGTTTGCGCTACCTCACGCTCGAGCGCAGCGCAGAAACGCTCTCCGGCGGCGAGGCCCAGCGCATCCGCCTCGCCAGCCAGGTCGGTTCCGGCCTGACCGGGGTGATGTACATCCTCGATGAGCCCTCGATCGGGCTGCACCCGCGCGACAACCGCAAGCTGCTGCAGACGCTGAAGCGACTTCGCGATCTGGGCAACACGGTGATCGTGGTCGAACACGACGAGGAGGCGATCCGCGAGGCCGACTACGTGGTCGATCTCGGCCCGGGCGCCGGCGCCCACGGCGGGCAGGTGGTCGCTCGGGGCACGCCAGCACAGATCGAGGCGGATGAGGCGTCGCTGACGGGGCAGTACCTGAGCGGCCGGCGAAGCATCGAGGTCCCGCAGCGGCGTCTGTCATGCGTCCCGGAGCACCAGATCCGCATCCGCGGCGCCACTGGCAACAACCTGCGCGGGGTGGATGCGGACATTCCCGTCGGGCTGCTCACCTGCGTCACCGGCGTATCCGGCTCGGGGAAGTCGACGCTGATCATCGATACGCTGTTCAACCACGCCCGTGCCCGGATCAGCGGGAGCACCGTGCAACCGACGCCCTGCGCAGGAATCGAGGGCCTGGAGCAATTCGAGGCGGTGATCGACATCGACCAGAGCCCGATCGGCCGTACCCCTCGCTCCAACCCGGCGACCTACACGAATCTGTTCGGCACCGTACGCGAACTGTTTGCGGCCGTCCCGGAAGCGCGCGCGCGGGGCTATGAGGCCGGCCGGTTCAGCTTCAACGTCAAGGGCGGACGCTGCGAGGCCTGCCAGGGCGAGGGGCTCCTGCGGGTGGAGATGCACTTCTTACCGGACCTGTACGTACCCTGCGACGTCTGCCACGGCCAGCGCTACAACCGCGAGACGCTCGAGATCCGCTACCGCGGCAAGACCATCTACGAAGTGCTGCAGATGACGGTCGAGGAAGCGCTGCGGTTCTTCGCCAACGTGCCGGCGATCGCGAGCCGGCTGACGACGCTGCGAGACGTCGGGCTGTCGTACCTGCACCTGGGGCAAAACGCGGCAACCCTCTCCGGAGGGGAGGCCCAGCGCGTGAAACTCTCGCGCGAACTGGCCAAGCACTCGGCCGGCCGTACGCTCTACATCCTCGATGAGCCGACCACGGGGCTGCACTTCCACGACATCGCGCAGCTCCTCGAAGTGCTCAAACGCCTGCGTGACCAGGGCAATACCATCGTCGTCATCGAGCACAATCTCGATGTCATCAAGTGTGCGGACTGGCTGATCGATCTGGGACCGGAAGGCGGTGAGGGCGGCGGACGGATCGTCGCCTGTGGCACCCCGGAGAGCCTCGCGGCCCACCCCGAATCGCACACGGGGGCCTATCTGCGGCCGCTGCTGGCCGCACGCACGGGCAAGCGCCCGGGAATCTAAAGCACACGGCCCGAGCGGTGCGCATCGGCGCACCGCCCGGGCCGCGTGAAGCTGAAGTCAGCCGGGGTCGTGACCCCTGCAGACGACGGCTTACTTCTTCTTCGGCGGGGTCTTCGTCGAAGAAGAGCTGCCGGTGCCGGACGTGGCCGCCGGCGGCGTGGTGGTGCTTCCCGAGCTGGCGCCCGAGCTGCTGCCGGTGTCGGAGCTGCCGCTGGTGCTCGACGGCGTGGTGGTGCTCGTGCCGGAAGCGGCCGGCGCGGCGCTGCTGGAAGAGGCCGGCGGCGTGGCAGCCGGAGCGTTCGCCGACTGGTTGGACGGCTGCTTGGCGCAGGCGGTCAGAAGCACTGCGGCGGCAAGCGCGCTAAGAGCAACTTTCGTATTCATCGATAGTACCCCGGTGGAATGAGAGCTTTCAGAGGAAAAGAACAATTTTTGAACGAGTTATAGTCGTTCCGCGAGTCCTTCACGGATCGCGCGGTCAGAGATTTTATAGGTTAATAATGTGATTTGAAACCGTCTCCCTGTCGCCGGACGACGACAGCAGGGCTTTCCGCGGTCACGCGGGGCGGTAAACGGTCGATGCGAGCGCCGCGGGAATTCAGGCAGCAGCCCCTTTCTCGATCGACCCAAGGCCTCCCCCGGAGTTCCGCCCCGGGTCGTAAAATGCGGTTCCTACCCATTGACGAGCACGCTCCATGCCCGCATTCGATGCTGCCCCCGTTTCCCCCGCCGAGCCGTTGGCCGTGCTGTTCGGCCCGCACCTGGCGGGCCTGTGCGAACGCACGGCCGCCGCACTGGAGACCTGCGGCCATGCGGCGCTGCTGGTGCACTCCGGGGCGCTGCTGCCGGTGTTCCAGGACGACCGGACCTATCCGTTCGAGGCGAACGCACCGTTCAAGGTCTGGAGTCCCCTCGACGTTCCGGACTGCTTCGTCCATTTTGAGCCCGGCCGGCGCCCGCGACTGCTGGTCCACAGCCCGACCGACTACTGGTACAAGACGGCCGCCCTGCCCCAGGACTACTGGACGGCGCACTTCGACATCGTGTCCTGCCCGGACCTGGCCGCGGCGCGCGCAGCGCTACCGCGCGATCTGGGCCGCACCGCCTATCTCGGCGAGGACTTCGGGGATCTGGCGACGTGGGGCGTCGGGGCACTCAATCCGCCGCGACTGATGCGCCACCTGGACTTCCATCGGGCGCTGAAGAGCCCGTATGAGCTCGCCTGCCTGCGGACGGCCAACCGGCTGGGCGTGCGCGGCCACCAAGCGGCCGAGCGGGTGTTCAACGCCGGCGGATCGGAGTTCGACATCGCATTGGCCTTCGTGGCCGCCTGCGGACAGCGCGAACAGGAGCTACCGTACAACCCCATCATCGCGCTGAACGAAAACGCAGCGGTATTGCATTACCAGATGCTCGAGCGGCGGGCACCGCAGCGGCGCCGCTCGCTGCTGATCGATGCCGGTGCGGAATTCGGTGGCTATGCGAGCGACATCACCCGCACCCATGCCGCCGCGGCGGGCGATTTTGCCGACCTGATCGGACAGATGGAGGGCCTGCAGCAGGCCCTGTGTGCGCAGGTGCGCGCCGGCGTCGACTGGCGGGAGGTGCATCTGCAGGCGCACCGTCTGGTGGCTCAGGTCCTGCGGGAGGCGGATCTGATCGGTTGCGGGATCGAGGAAGCGCTCGCCCGTGGCGTCACGCAGGTGTTCCTGCCGCACGGGATCGGTCATCTCCTCGGCCTGGAAGTGCACGACGCCGGAGGCTTCATGCGCGCACCGGACGGAGGGGACATCGAGAGGCCCGAGGGTCACCCTTACCTACGCCTGACGCGCACCCTCGAAGCCGGTTTCGTGGTCACCATGGAACCGGGCCTGTATTTCATCGAGCCGCTGCTCGCCGCCGCTCAGGCGGACTCGCGGCGAGGACTGATTCACTGGCCACGCGTCGACGCACTGCGGCCCTTTGGGGGCATCCGGATCGAGGACGATCTGGCGGTGACCGTCACGGGGTGCGAGAACCTCACGCGCGGCGCGTTCGTCGCGGAATCTGCTGCACGCTGAGGGACTCGGCGCGCCGAACTGACGCCGCCGGTCCCGCCTCAGCGGGCCGGCGGCGGATACGGCGTCCCGTCCTTGTGGCAAAAGCGCCGTTCGCCTCGGGTCAGCATCAGATCGATATCCGGGTAGTCCACCGCGTCCTGCGCCGGATCGCGGGTCCCGACCTCGAGCAGCACGGCCTCGGCATCGGAGCGGTTCTGCACATGGTGGCCGTCCGCCTCGCCCGCCTTGAACGCCGCGCACTCCCCGGGTCGCAGCACCTGCTCACCCGTCCCGGTCACGAGCACGACTTCCCCCTGCAGCACGTAGACGAACTCGTCCTCGGCGCTGTGCCAATGCCGCTGGCTCGACCAGGCTCCCGGGGGCAATTTCAGCAGGTTGACCCCGAATTGGGTCAGTCCCCCGCCCTCACCCAGCCGCCACCGCTGGCGCCCGCGGCACGGCTCGTCGTAGGGCACGGGATAACCGCTGCCGAGCGTCGGGGAGATTCCGGTTGAATCGATCTTGGTCATGACAACGCTTCCCAGAGGACGCTTGTGCAGCCGTGCTCGGCTGCGTAGCGCCGGGTCAGCCGGACACTCAGGCGCCGGCCGTCAGACCGGCGCACTGCAGCCCCATCACTCGCGCCAGCGGCCGAAGCCTCAGCGCTTGGCAAGCAGGTCGCGGATCTCCCCGAGCAGCGCCTCGGACTTCGTCGGCGGCGGGGCAACGACCGGGGCCGGGGCCGGGGCGCGCTTGAGCCGATTGATCATCTTGATGACGAAGAAGATCGCGAGCGCGATCAGCACGAAATCGAAAATCGCCTGAA
>JAKAZL010000117.1 GCA_021815925.1 Pseudomonadota bacterium
TGGACGCGTTTTTCGCCTCGGTGGAGCAGCACGACCGGCCCGAGCTCGCCGGCCTGCCGGTGGTGGTCGGCCACGCCGGCGCACGCGGGGTGGTCGCTGCGGCGAGTTATGAAGTACGCCGCTTCGGGGTACGCTCGGCGATGCCGATGGGCACCGCGCTCAGGTTGTGCCCCGATGCGATCTGTGTTCCGCCGCGCATGGCGCGCTACCGCGAGGTCTCTGCGCAGGTGTTCGCGGTGTTCCGGGAATTCACCCCGTTGGTGCAGGGCCTGTCGGTGGACGAGGCATTCCTCGACGTCACCGGCAGCGTACAGCTGCTCGGCGAGCCGCCCGCCATCGCCCGGCGCATCAAAGAAGAAATCCGCGCACGCACCGGACTGAGCGCCTCGGTGGGCGTCGCGCCGAACAAGCTGGTCGCGAAGATCGCCTCGGACCTGGACAAGCCCGATGGGCTCACGGTCGTGCCGCTCGAGCGGGTGCGCGAGGTGCTCGATCCGCTGTCGGTGCGCCGCCTGCCCGGTCTCGGCCGCAAACTCGGCGAGAAGGTCGAGGCCGCCGGACTGCGGACGCTGCGCGAGCTGCGCACCGCGCCGGATGCGCGGCTGTGGCCCCTGTTCGGACCCGATACGCCGCGGATGCGCGCGCGGGCCGCCGGGATCGACGAGCGGCCCGTGGTGAGCGAGACCGAGGAGAAATCCCTCAGTGCCGAGGACACGTTCGAGCGCGATCTGGCGCAGCCGCGCGAACTCGAGGCCCACCTGGCCCGCTTGGCGGACAAGGCCTGCGAGCGGTTGCGCCGCAAGGGGTGGGTGAGCGGGCGCGTCGGGGTGAAGATCCGCAGCCACGATTTCTCGACGTTCACCCGCCAGCGTGCCCTCGCCCCACCCACCCAGGACGGACGTGCCATCCGTGAGGTGACGCGCGAGCTGCTGCGGCGCTGGCTCGCCGAGCATCGGGGTGCGAAACTGCGCCTGCTCGGCGTGACCCTCGCGGACCTGTCGCCGGCGACGCAAATGGGTTTGTTCGAACAGTCGGCGGCGGGCGGCGATGCCCGACTCGATGCGGCGCTCGACCAGGTCCGCGAGCGCTTCGGCAGCCGCGCGCTGCGCCGGGGAAACTTGCTGGATTAGTCGGTGCCCGATGTACCTGTCGTTCTTCGGTCTCAACGAGAAGCCTTTCTCGATCACTCCGGATCCGCGCTACCTCTTCCTGAGCGAGCGGCATGCCGAGGCCATGGCCCACCTGCTGTACGGGATCCGCGAGGCCGGGGGATTCATCCAGCTCACCGGCGAGGTGGGCACGGGCAAGACCACGATCGTGCGCTCGCTGCTGGCACAGACGCCGGAGAACACGGAGATCGCGCTGATCCTCAATCCGCGCATGACCGCTCCGGAGTTCCTGCTCACGCTCTGCGAGGAGCTCGGGATCGGTGTGCCGAATGAGGCCACAGGCAGCCTGAAGGACTTAGTGGACGTCCTCAATGCGTACCTGTTGCGCGCCCATGCCGCCGGCAAGCGCGTGGTGCTCGTGGTCGATGAGGCGCAGAACCTTGCCCCCGACGTGCTCGAGCAGGTGCGTCTGCTGACTAACCTCGAGACCAACACGCAGAAACTCCTGCAGATCATCCTGATCGGCCAGCCGGAACTGCGCGAACTGCTGGATCGACTCGAACTGCGCCAGCTGGCGCAGCGCATCACCGGCCGCTATCACCTCGACCCGCTCAGCACGCCGGAAACGGCCGCGTACGTGCGCCACCGCCTGCGCGTTGCGGGGGCCACCAGCGAGATCTTCAGCCGGCGGGCCCTGCAGAGGATCCATCGGCTCTCCGGCGGCGTGCCGCGCCTGATCAACATCCTCTGCGACCGCGCCCTGCTCGGCGGCTATTCGCTCGACCGCCACCAGGTCACCGGCGCGCTGGTGCGCCAAGCGGGCGTGGAGGTCTTCGGTCGCCGCGCCGCGCGGTCCTGGCCGCTCTGGGCCGGCATCGCGGCCGTGGCGACGCTGCTCGGTGCCGCGGGGGTCGCGTTCTGGCGCCTCGGTCCGGCCCTGCCGACGATCAGCACCGCACGCCCGCACCTGCAGCGCCGCCTGCCGCCGGCGCACCTGCCGGCCGCTCATCCGCACCCGCCCCGCGCTGCGCTGCGCGCCGCGCGGACGTCCGTTTCGCTCCAGGGACTGCTCACCCGCTTTGGCGGCCAGGCCAGCGCACCAGCGGCCTACGCCCGGCTGCTGAGCCTGTGGGGCCTGCAGGACCCCCCGGGCCCCCATCCCTGCCAGCAAGCTGCGCAGCACGGCCTGGTGTGCGTCAAGGGCCAGGGCTCCCTCGGCGAGCTGCGTCTGTACAACCGCCCCGCGATCCTGCTGCTGACCGATGCGGCCGGCCAGACCTACCACGTCGTCCTGCAGCACCTGGATCCGTCGCATGCGACCGTGGATCTCGGGCCGGCGCCCTCCCGGGTGCGGCGCACGGCGCTCTCGAGGGCATGGCTCGGCCGCTACGTGCTCCTGTGGCGGCCGCCAGACGGTCGACTGCGCACCCTCTCGAGCGGCATGCGCGGCGCCGGGGTGCGCTGGCTGCGCAGCAGCCTGCTGCGCCTGGACGGGATGCCCTCGAGCAGCCCCCCGGGCACCGTGTACGATTCGGGCCTGGTGCGGCGGGTGCGCCGCTTCCAGCGCTCCCACGGCCTGGCGGTGGACGGCATCGCAGGGGTGCAGACCCAGATGGCGATCTCCGGCGCGCTCCCCGACCCGCATTCACCGCTGCTCGCGGCGCAGCACAACGGCGGCTGACATGTCATTCATCCTCGATGCTCTGAAAAAGTCCGAGCACGCGCGCCAGCGCCAGGCGGGACCGGCGCTGTTCGAGGTCAAAGTCGTTCAGCCGCGCCGAACGGTACCGATCTGGGCCGTGGTCATCGTCCTGCTGGTCCTGATCAACGTCATGACCCTCGGCTGGATCCTGCTCGGCCGCCGGCACGCCACGCCGCCGCGGCCCGCGGCCGCCGCGGTGGCGCTCACCCGAAGCGCGAGCCCCGGACCGGCCCCCGCGCCACCATCTGACGTCATCTCCCCACCGGGTTCTGCCGCGGCACCGGCCACCCTCTCCGCGACACCGGCGCCACCCGGCAGCGCCACGATCGGTGCCGCGACATCGGCATCCGCGGCGCCCAGCACTACGGCGGCCCCAAGCCCCGGCGCTGGAAGCCCGCCCGGCCCGGCGGATTTCGAGCCCGCGCTGCAGCCGGCGGCCAGCGCCCCCCCGAGCCGCGCCGCCCAGCCCTCGGGGTCCCTGCCCCTCTATGCGCAGATCGCGGCCGAACCGGGCAGCACCCTGCCGCGGCTGCATCTGGATCTGCACGTCTACAGTCCGCGGCCGCGCCAGCGCTTCGTCATGATCAACATGCAGAAACTGCGCCAGGGCGATGCGCTCGCCGATGGGGTCAGCGTGGTGCAAATCCGACCCGACGGGGTCGTGCTCTCCTACCAGGGGCGGCAGTTCCTGTTGCCGCGCTGAGCGGCGACGCGGTCGGTGCGCATCACATAACGCCGGGCGGCGAATGACGTAATTCACAGAATCGCGCCGCCGGGCGCGACAAACGGTCGGGCCTAGTCCAAGGTCCCAGACTGCGCATGAATTACGCAGCGATACGCATACTGATCGTCGATCGCGATGCGAAATATCGCGAGTGGGTACGGCTGCACCTCTCGATTCTGTATCCGCGGGCGAGCATTGGAACTCTCGAGCTGGCCGACGGCGACACGCTGAGGGCGCGCTCGAGCGGCTTGGACTGCGAGGTGCTGGTGCTGGCGTCCAACTTCGGCACCAGCGGCGAGGAGAACGAGCCGCCGGCACTCGCCGAGATACGCGCGCTGCGCGAAAGCGATACCGTCCCAGTACTGCTGGTGCTCGCCGAGCAGGGCGATGAGCTGCGTGCCGTGCAGGCCCTGCGGGCGGGCGCCACCGATTACTTGCCGAAGCGGCTGGTGACACCGGCTCGACTGAAGGCCGCACTCGACCCCGCACTGCAGACACTGCAAACGCCCGCAGCGACGCCTGAGACGGTCGCGGACGATGCGCCCGCAATGCCACCGCGTCCGGGACGCGCCACGCCGATCGTGACGGGCCACCCGGCGATCCGCGGCTACGACATCACCCGCAAGCTGAGCGAATCCGAAAAAGCCGTGGTGTACCTCGCCGAGAGCGCCGCACACGGTGCCGAGGTCGCGCTCAAGGTCAGCAAGATCCCCTGCGATGAGCGCGGCGCAGAAGCCCTCGCACGCGAGTACCAGGCGATCGTTGCGGTGCATGACCCGGGCGTCGTGCACATCTTCGATCACGGCATCGAGGACGGCTACGAGTACCTCGCCATGGAGTATTTCCCGCGCGGCGATCTGAAGGCACGCATGCACGTGGGCGTGACGGAATCGGAGGCGCTGCGCTTCCTGGAGCGAATCGCGACAGCGCTCGCCGTGGTGCACCGTGCCGGCATGCTGCATCGCGACCTGAAGCCCCCCAACGTGATGCTGCGCGACAACGACCACATCGTGCTGATCGATTTCGGTCTCGCTCGCCAGCTCGATGGCAGCCATCACAGCACCTACACCGGGGTACTGCGCGGCTCGCCGTACTACATGAGCCCGGAGCAGGCGCTCGGTGAGAAGCTCGATCCCCGCTCCGATCTGTACAGCCTCGGGGTCATCTTTCACGAGATGCTGACCGGCCGCAAACCGTTCGTGGGCAACAGCGCGATGGAGGTGCTGCAGCAGCACGTCAACGCGGCCCCGCCGCGCCTGCCGAGCTCACTCGGCGGCTACGCACCGCTGCTCGAGCACCTGCTGGCGAAGCGGCGCGAGGAGCGCTTCGCGAGCGCCGAGGAACTGATTACCGCCTGCGCAGCGCTGCGCAGCGGATCGCGCCGGCAGACTCAGTCGGCCGCCTGAGGCCACCGTGCGCCGCCGTGCGGCGCCTTGACACACCCCGGCGCGGGGCGTGCAATCCCTCCTGGGGAACCGGGCCCCGAGGATCAGGATCGCCCCATGAACCCGCGCCGCCTCGTCGATACGACGCTGTTTTATTCACCGACGAGCGGCGGTGTGCGGCGCTACCTGAATGCCAAACACGCCTGGCTCGCCGCCCAGCCCGGCTGGCAGCACACGCTGCTCGTGCCGGGGCGCACCGAGCGGATCGCTCCGGGTGCACTCTGTTCGGTTCCCGGCCTGCCCGTGCCCGGCTCGTTCAATTACCGCCTGCCGGTGAACCCGCGCCGCTGGCGGCGGCTGCTCGAGGCGCTCGAGCC
>JAKAZL010000118.1 GCA_021815925.1 Pseudomonadota bacterium
GCGCTGGAGCCGAAGCTGTTTTCCTTCAACAGTCCCGTGGGCGCCTGTCCGGCCTGCGACGGCCTCGGAACCCAGCATTTCTTCGACCCCGAGCGCGTGGTCGCGCACCCGGAGCTCTCGCTCGCCGGGGGTGCGGTCCGGGGCTGGGACCGACGCAACGCCCACTTCGTGCACCTGATCCAGTCGCTCGCGAAGCACTATCACTTCGATATCGAGATGCCGTGGCAGGAGCTGCCCGAGATGGTGCGTCACGTGCTCCTGCACGGCAGCGGCGCCGAGGCGATCGACTTGCGCTATGGCGCGAGCGGCAGCGTGGGCGGGAAGCGTCAGCCCTTCGAGGGGATCCTGCCCAACCTCGAGCGGCGCTATCGCGAAACCGAGTCGAGCGCGGTGCGCGCGGAGCTCGCGCGGTTCCGCGGCATCCGCACCTGCCCGGAGTGCGACGGGACGCGCCTGAACCTGGCGGCACGCTGGGTATTCGTCGGCGCGATGAACCTGCCGCAGCTCGCCTCGCTCAGTATCGAGCGGGCGATGGATTACCTCGGCGCGCTGCAGCTGCCCGGGTGGCGAGGCGAGGTGGCCGGCCAGGTCGTGCGCGAGGTGCTCGCCCGGCTGCACTTTCTCGCCGATGTCGGCCTGCGCTACCTCACCCTCGATCGCAGCGCCGAGACGCTCTCCGGCGGTGAGGCGCAGCGCATCCGGCTCGCCAGTCAGGTCGGCTCGGGACTCACCGGCGTGATGTACATCCTCGACGAGCCCTCGATCGGGCTGCATCCGCGTGACAACCGCCGGCTGCTGGCGACGCTGAAGCGACTACGCGATCTCGGCAACACCGTGATCGTCGTCGAGCACGACGAGGAGGCGATCCGCGAGGCGGACTACGTAGTGGACTTGGGTCCGGGTGCGGGTGCGCACGGTGGCCAGGTGGTCGCGCGCGGCACGCCGGCCGAGATCGAGGCCGATGAGGCGTCGCTCACCGGACAGTACCTGAGCGGCCGGCGCAGCATCGCGGTGCCCCGCAAGCGCCTGGCCGGCTCGCCCGAGCGGCAGATCCGCATTCGCGGCGCGACGGGCAACAACCTGCGCGGAGTGAGCGCGGACATCCCGGTCGGTCTGCTCACCTGCGTGACAGGCGTCTCCGGCTCGGGCAAGTCGACGCTCATCATCGACACGCTGTTCCATCACGCCCGCGAGCACTTCACCCCGGGCGGGGCGCAGCCGGCGCCCTGCGCGAGCCTCACGGGCCTGGAGCACTTCGATGCGGTCATCGACATCGACCAGAGTCCGATCGGACGCACGCCGCGCTCCAACCCCGCGACCTACACGCATATCTTCGGCACCGTGCGCGAGCTGTTCGCCCAGGTGCCGGAAGCTCGCGCCCGGGGCTACGACGCGGGGCGCTTCAGCTTCAATGTCAAGGGCGGACGCTGCGAGGCCTGCCAGGGAGACGGCCTGCTGCGTGTCGAGATGCACTTCCTGCCGGATGTCTACGTGCCGTGCGACGTCTGCCACGGTCAGCGCTACAACCGCGAGACGCTCGAGATCCGTTATCGCGGCCGGAACATCCACGACGTGCTGCAGATGACGGTCGAGGAGGCGCTGCAGTTCTTCACCAACGTGCCGGCCGTCGTCACGAAGCTCACGACGCTGCGCGATGTCGGACTCGCGTACGTGCACCTGGGACAGAACGCCGCGACGCTCTCGGGCGGCGAGGCGCAGCGGGTCAAACTCTCACGCGAGCTCGCCAAGCACTCCGCGGGCCGCACGCTCTACATCCTGGATGAGCCGACGACCGGACTGCACTTCCACGACGTCGCGCAGCTGCTCAACGTGCTGCAGCGCCTGCGCGACCAGGGCAACACCATCGTGGTGATCGAGCACAACCTCGACGTCATCAAGTGCGCCGACTGGGTGCTCGACCTGGGGCCCGAGGGCGGGGAAGGCGGCGGCGAGATCGTCGCCTGCGGAACGCCCGAGCACATCGCCGCCGAGCCGCGCTCGCACACCGGCGGGTTTCTGCGCCCGCTGCTCACGGCGCAGCATCAGCTCAGGAATTCATCTCCTTAAAGACACACGGCCCGGGCAGTGCGTGTTAGCGCACCGACCGGGCCGCGTGAAGCTGAAGTCAGCCGGGGCGTACGCCCCGTGGACGACGGCTTAGTTCTTCGACGGCGGCGTGCTGCCCGAGGCCGGCGGCGTGCTGCCCGAAGCCGGCGGCGTGCTGCTGCCGGAGGCCGGCGGCGTCGTGCCGCTGTCGGTGCTGCTGCCCGAGGTCGCGGGCGCGGCAGTGCTCGAGCCGGCAGCCGGCGCGGCGGTGCTGGAAGCCGGCGGCGAAGCGGCCGGAGCGGAGGCCGACTGGTCGGACGGCTGCTTGGCGCAGGCGGTCAGAAGCACTGCGGCGGCAAGCGCGCTAAGAGCAACTTTCGTATTCATCGATGGTACCCCGGTGGAATAAGAGCTTCAGAGGAAAGAACAGTTTTCTGAACGAGTTATAGTCGTTCCGCGAGTCCTTCACGGGTCGCGCGGGCAGGGATTTTATAGGTTAATAAACTGATTTGAAACCGTCCCCCTGTCGCCGGATGCCGACAACGCGGTTTTCCGCAGGCCTTCTCGGCCGGGCGGCAGGTTCGCGGGAACGGCGCGGGTGCTGGGGCGGCGCTCCCTGAGGGGACTGACCCGGTGGCATCGCCCGAGTTCCCCCGGAGCCGTAGAATGCCGTCCTTTCCCATTGACGGGACCTCCCATGCCGCTCGATGACTCCGCCGCCGCACCGGCAAACCTGGCCGCCCTGTTCGGGCCGCACCTCACCGCCCTCTGCCGGCGGACCGAGGCCGCCTTACAGGCCTGTGGCTTCGAGGCGCTGCTGGTGCACTCCGGATCGCTCCTGCCGGTGTTCCAGGACGATCGCACGTACCCGTTCGAGGCGAATGCGCCGTTCAAGGTCTGGGCCCCCCTCTGGGAGGTCCCCGACTGCTTCGTGCATTTCGAGCCGGGACGCCCTCCCCGGCTGCTGTTCCACAGTCCGACGGACTACTGGTACAAGCCGGCCGCGCTCCCGCAGGACTACTGGACGGCGCACTTCGAGATCGTGCCCTGTGCGGACCTGAGCGCGGCCCGGGCGGCGCTGCCATCGAGCCTGGCCCGTACGGCCTACCTGGGCGAGGACTTCGGGGCGCTTGAGTCCTGGGCGGTGGGCGCGGTCAATCCGACCCGACTGATGCGCCACCTGGACTTCCACCGGGCGATCAAGAGCCCCTACGAGCTGGAGTGCCTGCGGATCGCCAGCCGTCTTGGCGTGCAGGGGCACCTCGCGGCCGCACGTGCCTTCGCCGCCGGAGCCAGTGAATACGAGATCGAGCTGGCGTTCCTCGCCGGCTGCGGCCAGCGCGAGCAGGAGCTGCCGTACAACCCCATCATCGCCCTCAATGAGAACGGCGCGGTGCTGCACTACCAGGTGCTGGAGAAGCGCCCGCCCCCGCAGCGCCGCTCGCTGCTGATCGACGCCGGCGCCGAGTTCGGCGGCTACGCCAGCGACATCACCCGGACCCATGCCGCCACCGCCGGGGACTTTGCGGCCCTGGTCGCCCAGATGGACCGGATGCAGCAGCGGCTGTGCGCCGAGGTCGGGGCGGGGGTCGACTGGCGCGACATTCACCGGCTCGCCCACCGGCTGCTCGCCGAGGTGCTGCGCGAGGCGGATCTGATTACCTGCAGCGCCGAGGAGGCACTCGCGAGCGGGGTCACGCGGGTCTTCCTGCCGCACGGCATCGGCCACCTGCTGGGCCTGGAGGTACACGACGCCGGTGGGTTCATGCGCTCGCCGGATGGGGGGGACATCGATCGGCCCGAGGGCCACCCGTACCTGCGCCTCACCCGTACCCTGGAGAGCGGCTTCGTGGTCACCATGGAGCCCGGTCTGTACTTCATCGAGCCGCTGCTCGCCGCCGCGCGCTCCGATGCACGCGCCGGCCGGATCCACTGGTCCCGGGTGGAGGCGCTGCGGCCCTATGGCGGCATCCGCATCGAGGACGACCTCGCGGTCACTGCCACCGGCTGCGAGAACCTGACCCGGGAGGCGTTCGCCGCCGCAGGCGGCAGCTGAGCGCGCTCAGCGCTTCGCCAACAGGTCGCGGATCTCCCCGAGCAGCTCCTCGGATTTGGTCGGCGCTGGCGGAACAGCCGGGGCCGGGGTCGGGGCGCGCTTCAACCGGTTGATCAGTTTGATGACGAAGAAGATCGCCAGCGCGATCAGGACGAAGTCGAAGATCGTCTGGATGAACAGGCCGTATTCCAGCATCACCGGCTTGCCGTCGGGACTCGAGCCGATCTGCAGCGCGAGCTTGCTGAAGCTCACCCGGCCGATGATCAGGCCGAGCGGCGGCATGATGACGTCCGCGACCAGCGAGCTCACGATCTTGCCGAACGCCGCGCCGATGACCAGGCCGACCGCCATGTCGACCACGTTGCCCTTGACTGCAAATTCTTTGAATTCGGAGAAGAAGCTCACGGTGAGATACCTCTTGCGGGGCGTTGAACCGGAAGCGTAGCGGAACGCGGCGGGCGCCGCAAAGAGAACGGGCGGACGGCTTGCGCCGTCCGCCCGTGTTTCGTGCGGTCGCTGTGCGGTCCGATCAGGCCGTCTTGGCCTTGCGCCGCCGCGGAGCCTTGGTCTTGGCACCCTCTTCAGCCGCAGCCGCTTCGGCCGCCGGCGCCTCGCTCTTCGGCGCGGCGCGCTTGCGCGCGGCCTTCTTCTTCGGCTCCGGTGCCTCGGCCGCCGCCGCCGGTCCGTCGACCAGCTGCATCAGCGCCATGGGGGCGGAGTCGCCCGGCCGCGGCATCATGCGCAGGATGCGGGTATAGCCGCCCGGGCGGCTCTTGAAGCGCGGACCGAGGTCGGTGAAGAGCTTCTCGACGATCGCCGCATCGCGCAGCCGGGCGAACGCCAGGCGACGGTTGGCATCGCCGTCGCTCTTGCCGAGGGTGATCAACGGCTCGACGACCCGGCGCAGCTCCTTGGCCTTGGGCAGCGTCGTGCGGATCGTCTCGTGCCGCAGGAGCGACACGCTCATGTTGCGCATCAGCGCGTGCCGGTGCGAGCTGTTACGCGACAGTTGCCGGCCAGTCAGGTGGTGACGCATTGCAGGAAATCCTTAGATCGTAGGTTCTTCGCCGTGCTTGAGGCTGGTCGGCGGCCAGCCGTC
>JAKAZL010000119.1 GCA_021815925.1 Pseudomonadota bacterium
CGCTGCGCCGCCTCGGCATCGAAGCGCAGGTGATGCCGGCAGCCCGGGCAGACGCTCAAGCTCTCGAGCACGACCGCCTTGCAGTGCGGACAGACGCGCGTCTTGCCCGCGCTCACCGGTCGTGCCGGGGCATTCATACCGTACCGGTGATCACCGACTCGCTGAGCGTATCGACGTCGGCACCGGTGTGCCAGCCGAACTCCACCTTGCCGCGCATCCGTGCGCCGGAGGCCACGGTGAAGGAGCCGGCCTTGATGTCGCCCTCGATCCGCCCGCCCTCGCGCAGATCGACCTGTTCAGCCTCGACAATGTTGCCGATCAGCTCTCCGGCCACGATCACGGTGGCGGCCTTGACGTGTCCTTCGATGCGCGCACCGGAATCGAGCGTGAGCGTGCCGTCGATGTGCACATCGCCCTTGAAGCGCCCGGCGATGCGCACGTGCCCGGTGCCGTTGACCTTGCCCTCGAGGGTCAGTCCGGCGGCGAGCACCGATTCCTTCGCCTCGCCGCGCTCGCGCCCGGGGCGCCGCGGGGCATCCGGCATCGGCGCGACGCTCGGTGCGCTCTCACGCGCCGCCGGTGCTGCCGGAGCTGCGCCGCCGGCAAAGCCTGAGCCAGGAGAGTTTGAATCTTTCCACAACGCCATGAGAACCCCCAGATGTTCGGGTAGCTGAAGTCAGTTACCCGCACGGTACCGCGATCAGGGCGCGAGAACCAGTGTCTTTAAGCGACGACACCGTCACTGTGACGCCGCTCACATCCACTCCTCACGCATCGATCAGCGTCAGCAGCTCCTCGGTCTTCTCGCGCATCAACGCCTCGCTGCCGCGGCTCTCGACATTCAACCGCACCAGCGGCTCGGTGTTGGATCCACGCAGGTTGAAGCGCCACTCGGCGAACTCTATCGACAATCCATCGGTGTGATCGACGGCGAGCGCGCCGGGCGCATACTGGCGCTGCACGCGCTCGAGGATCGATTTCGCATCGCAGGTAAGCTTGCGGTTGATTTCCCCGCTCGCCGGAAAACGTCGCATGCGCTCCCCGACCAACCCCGAGAGCGGCCCGCGCTCGGCGATCACCTGCAGCGCCACCAGCCAGGGGATCATGCCGCTGTCACAGTAGGAGAAGGCGCGAAAGTAATGGTGCGCGCTCATCTCCCCGCCGTAGATGCCATCCACCTCGCGCATCTTCTGCTTGATGAACGCATGTCCCGAGCGACACAACACCGGCTCGCCGCCGTGTTCGCGCACGATGTCGATGGTGTTCCAGGTCAGGCGCGGATCGTGCACGATGCGCCCGCCGCGCTCGCGCTTCAAGAACACCTCGGCGAGCAGACCGACCAGGTAGTACCCCTCGATGAAAGTCCCGTGCTCGTCGAAGAAGAAGCAGCGGTCGTAATCGCCGTCCCAGGCGAGCCCGACGTCCGCCCCGCTGGTGCGCACGAGCTCGGCGGTGGCCGCGCGGTTCTCCTCGAGCATCGGGTTGGGAATGCCGTTCGGAAAGGTGCCATCGGGCGTGTGGTTGATCTTCACGAACTCGAACGGCAGATGGGGCTCGAGCGCATCGATCGCGAGCCCCGCGCCGCCATTGCCGGGGTTCACCACCACCTTGAGCTTGCGCAATTTGCGCTGATCGACGTAACCGAGCAGGTGCTCGATGTAGCGCTCGCGGATCTCCAGCGCGCGCTCACGACCGGGCGTGGCCGCCTTGCCCGGCAGATCGCCGGCGGCAATCCTGTCGCGCATCTCGTTCAGTCCGGTGTCGGAGCTCACCGGGCGCGCCTCGCCGCGCACGAACTTCATGCCGTTGTAATCGGACGGGTTGTGGCTGGCGGTGACCATGATGCCGCCGTCCAACTGGTAGGCGAAGGTCGAGAAGTACGCCGCCTCGGTTCCCCAGAGTCCGATGTCGAGCGCATCGGCGCCGCAGTCGGTGAGCCCGCGCCGCACCGCGGCGGCGAGCGCAGGGCTGGTGAGGCGGATGTCGTAGCCGACGGCCACCTGCTGCGGCTTGACCAGCGCGCAGTATGCCCGGGCGATGTCGTACGCCAGGGACTCGTTGATTTCATCGGGAATGCGGCCGCGGATGTCGTAGGCCTTGAAGGCGTTGAGATTCGGCATGCGTACTCCTGCGCGAGAGTCGCCAAGGATTGCAGGAGCCGGCAGCAAGGGCAACCCCCGTGGTGAACCGCAGTGGACCGCGGTGAAGCGAAATGCGCTCCGCGCGTGCTCCGCGTAGACTGGCCTTTGGTTCGCGTCTTGCCCGGTGAGGTCCGCCATGAGCGAAGAATCGAGCAGCCGCAGCGATGCGCGGCCCCAGCGCCACCGCATCAGCATCGCGGACTACCACCGCATGGGCGAGCTCGGCCTGCTCGGCGCCGATGCCCCGCTCGAGCTGATCGAGGGGGCGATTTTCGACCTCGCCCCGGCAAGCCACGCGCACCGCTCGACGGTGCGACGGCTCGAGGAGCGGCTGCGCGTCGCGGTGCACGGCCAGGCGAGCGTACTGTGCCACGCGCCGATGCGCTTCGGTGCCGATTCGGAGCCCGCCCCGGACCTCGCGGTGCTGCGAGCGGGCCGCGACGGCGTACATCCCCGGCAGCCCTCGGCGGCGGACGCACTGCTGGTGATCGAGATCAGCGAGGCCACCTGGCATTACGACCACGACACCAAGGTGCCCTGCTACGGCCGGCACGGCATCCCGGAGGTCTGGCTGCTCGACCTGACGAGCGCGACCGTGCATTTCTTCCGCGCACTCACCGCCGGGCGCTACGCCGAGGAGTCGGTCACCGAGCATCCGGGCGTGACCTTCCTGCCGGGCCTGACGGATGCGGCGGTGGACCTCGCCGGGCTCTTCCCGGGCGCCTGAGGCGCTCGGCGCCGGGCGTGACCGGCGCTGGAACCGGCCGGCGCGGGGCGCATCGGGTATCCTGGGCGCCCCCGAATCCGGACCCGAGACCGCAATGCTCAAGACTCTGCTTCAGGCCAAGCTCCATCGCGTATGCGTGACCGAGGCGGACCTCCACTACGAGGGTTCCTGCGGGATCGACGAGGCGCTGCTCGAGGCCTCGGGCATCCTCGAGTTCCAGTACCTGGAGCTCTACAACGTCAACAACGGGGAGCGGTTCTCGACCTATGCGCTCCGTGCCCCGCGCGGCAGCGGCATCATCAGCTTGAACGGAGCCGCCGCACGGCGGGCCATGGTGGGCGATCTGCTGATCATCTGCGCGTATGCGCAGTACGCGGAGGCCGAACTCGCCGCCTACCGCCCGGTGGTGGTGCTGGTCGATGAGCACAATCGGCCCAGGCCGGCGGGGCTGAAGGCGCATTCGACGGCGGCCTGAGCGGACGGCGCACGCCTGAGCCGGAGTCTCGGGCGGCGAGCCGTGCGAAGGACGGGCGAGAGTCGCTCGCCGTCTGCGCTGTGCCGCGAGGGAGATGCAGGTCATAGCGCTCGCTTCGCCGCCCTCGTGCAGATCCGGTGCCGGGGACCGCGCCGAGCGTCCGCGCCCGGTTTAAGGTCACGAGGCTCAGAGCGAAGATCGGTCCTGCTGTGCACAGAGTGGCCGCGGACATACGGATCTGCCGTACCGCTCGCACGACGCCGTGGCGGACGACGGCATAACGCAAGTCCGCCATGGCCCTTGCACTCCAGCACCGGGAGGCGATTCGCGCCACGGTGCACCCGAACATCCAACCGAGCCGCAACCGCTGCAGCTCGCAGACCCGATCCCTCGCCGCATCAACGCAGGCCAGACTGAACACTCGCAGCCGTCGGCTGAGCGAGTCAGAACCCCTGGAGCAGCAGATCGACGGCGGCAACCACCTCATCCCGTCGATCATTCACGTTCAGAACAGGTCTTTTCAGCATCTGCACGGATACCGCGGCCATCTGTTGGGTGAGCATCAGATAGGTCGCCTCCTCAAGCTTAAAAATCGGGTTCAGCGCCTTGATGTGGGTCGGCGCGATGTCAGATCGTACCAGCGGAATCACCAGACGGCTGTTCATGTGGCTCATCAGGTCTGCTTGAACATCGAGCAGAAACCCGTTCCCGTCGGGGTTCCTGTACACGTCAAACCGCGCCATCAGAACAGCCGATGGTTATCGAGCACCATACCGTGTGTTTCGATGAACTCGTTGTAACTCTGGATCGCCGCGGCGTTCTCTTGCAGCCACTGCTCGCGCCGACGGCGTGC
The DNA here is from genome assembly GCA_021815925.1 of Pseudomonadota bacterium. Classification (GTDB taxonomy): domain Bacteria; phylum Pseudomonadota; class Gammaproteobacteria; order Steroidobacterales; family Steroidobacteraceae; genus 13-2-20CM-66-19. The sequence continues at coordinate 4,197 of JAKAZL010000119.1, forward strand.
CACCGCTACCGCGACTCCCTCCTCGGCCGCCTGCGAGACGTTGATCCCCAGAGCCTTAGCTTGCGTCAGGAGAGGCTCGGCCAGCGACACGCTGGTGGTCTTCTTGGGCGCAGCGGAGTAGGTACTCATGGGCAGATCTTCCGTTCATTCTTCGGACACGGCCGATCATACCCACCACCCTTAATTCATCACAAAATGTATGACAACATTTTTTTCATTATTGTGAATGTCATGGTCACGCCACCGAATCCATCCTGCGCTCGGGGAAAGGTGCCGATCCGCGCAGGATAAGCCTTCCTCCACGCGATGCCGCCGACCGAGATGGCGCACTCTTGGACAGCCGGGGACTTGCAAGTCGGTCCAGACCGGGAGGGTGAGGGCCTCGCGAACGCCTTCCGCCCACTCGCAGCAGCCTCGTCCTATGCGCCCGTCAGGTAGCGGTACTGCGCCTCATTCAGCGGCACCACGCTCAAGCGGCCCTGGCGGACCAGAGGGGAGTCGCGAAAGAGCGCGCTCGCCTTGATCTGCGCGAGCGACACGGCCCGCGGCAACCGTCGCGTCATTTTGATCGTGACGATCGGCGCCTCATCCGCCGAGCCTTCAACCGATCGAACAGTCGCGGTGCCGACCGCGCTGCGCACATCCGCCGTCTCGTAGATCACGAGCCGATCTGCGGGCTTCATCGCGCGCAGAACCTTCAGCGCCGCCGGATTGGCAACACCATCCCAGATCGTTTCCTGCTCGCGCTCCAGATCGGCGAGGGAATAGTCCGAAGGCTCTGTCTTCAGCAGATAATGCGCGTACACGGGCTCTCCTCTGGCCACGCGGCGAACCCACCGCGGGCCTGCGCGTTCGTTCACCATCGTACACCGGGGCGGTTCCTGCGAACCGAGTGGGTCACGCCGCGGCGCTTGCCGCGACCCCGCCGCACAGCGGGGC
>JAKAZL010000120.1 GCA_021815925.1 Pseudomonadota bacterium
GGCGTGCTCACGCTTGCCGGCGGCGCGGTGGTGATCGGCGGCGTCATTCTGGCCAACACCGGCACGGGCTCTGTGCCGAGCGGCCTCGCCGAACCGGAAGCCCAGTCCTGACACCGAGGCAATCCCCCATGTACACCCTCTACATCGCCAACAAGAACTACTCGTCCTGGTCACTGCGCCCCTGGGTCCTGATGCAGACACTCGGCATCCCCTTCGAGGAGCGGCTCGTGCCCTTCGGCGCAGCCGGCAATCCGCACGACTTCCGCACGTTCTCCCCGAACGGCAAAGTACCGTGTCTGCACGACGGCGCGACGGTGGTCTGGGATTCCCTCGCCATCGTCGAGTACCTGGCGGAGCGCCATACGGGCGTGTGGCCGTCCGATCCGGCAGCGCGCGCCTTCGCCCGCTCAGCCGCCGCGGAAATGCACTCGGGCTTCAGCGTGCTGCGTCAGACCTGTGGCATGACCTGCGGTCTGCGCGTGCGACTGCACCGCATCGCGCCGGCGCTGCGGACCGACCTCGAGCGCCTGCAGAGTCTGTGGCAGGAAGGGCTGGAGCGTTTCGGCGGACCCTTCCTCGCCGGCGGCGCATTCGGCGCGGTGGATGCGTTCTACGCGCCGGTGGCGTTTCGCATTCAGACCTATCGGCTGCCGCTCGCCCCGGCCGCGCTCGCCTACGCCGAGCGCCTGCTGGAATTGCCGGCCATGCGCAGCTGGTACGCCGCCGCGCTCGCCGAGCCCTGGCGCGACGAGGCGCACGACGGCGAGACGCTCGCCGTCGGCACCGTCATCGAGGATCTGCGCCGCGCGCCATCGCGCTAGGGTCGCCGCGGCTCAGAACGCGTACACCAGATTGACCGTCTCGGTGGAGTCGAGGTGGCGGATGCCCGCCGGCGGGTGCGTGTTGTCCTGGATCTGATAGCCGATGCTCATCGCGAGCCGCGTCGAGACCTTGACGGTCAATGCCAGGTTGTTCGTCACCAGCGTGTTGGCGGAACCGGCGTTCGCGAGCAGATTGTCGCTCAACGCGGTGGTGCTCGTGAGCGTCTGCTGGTAGTTGATGCCGAGCGTACCGATCGCGTAGTCCTGACTCGGCAGCACGGTGCGCGCCGTCACGGCACCGAGGGCATTGCGCGTGAGCGTCTCTGGCCGCGACACGGTATAGCCGGCGCCGAGCTGGGCGCTGAGCGTGGTCGACTTGTTCTGGATCAGCTTGTAGCCGAGGCCCGTCGCGGCAGTCGCCTGGTACTGAAAGCCGTCGAACATGTCGTGCTCGTAACGCAGCGAGCCGAATGCGAACGCCCCGGAGCTGATCTTGCGGTCCGACTGCCACAATGCGCTCCAGCGCTCCGCGGACACGATGCCCGCGCTCTGACCGTACAGCGCTGCGAGACTGAGCGCGTGCTTCCACGGTCCGTCGACGTAGGTCAGGTCGAGCGCGGCGTTGGCGGACTTGCCCTGCGCATTGCCCTGCGAGGCCACGAAGCCGATCTGTCCCTTGCCGGAGATGCCCTGCGGAGTCTTCGTACCGGCGGCGCTGGCCGCATTGGCCACCAGCGGCGCCGCCACGAGCACCACGAGCGCGATGCGCGTCGATTTCATGTCTGTCCATTCCCGTGCATCTAAAGGAAATCGGATTTTACGGAATACGGTCCGGCGATGCGGACCGTTCACGGCCGCGCGTCGCCGGGCCGAGACAGCGCCGCGCGGCACGAGGAGGCGTAAAAAGTGAGATGCAGTGCCGGTTCGAGACCACAAGATTTCACATAGTTGCAGGCCTGCATGGCCTGAATCACCGAGAATTCAGCCGGTCATCGCCTGCCGCGAGGCAGCGCAGTGCCACCGTTTTTAACCGTGCTGCTTTCGGACATCGACCCGCCTTGGCCACCCCGCGAAGCATCGTCCTCAGCCCGTCGCCCAGCCTGGAGCCGCTGTCCTGGTCGGATGCGATGGCCACGGGGATCGCCGCGATCGACGCGCAGCATCAAGTCCTGCTCGAGCTGTTCAACCGGGCCGCGCGGGCCCAGGCGCAGGGGGCCGCGCCGCAGGAGGTGAGCGCGCTGCTCGAGGCCCTGGCGCAGTACACCCATGAGCATTTCCGCGACGAAGAGCGTCTCATGCTCAGATGGGGCGTGGATGGCCGGCACCGGATGCTGCATCTAAAGGCCCACGAGAGTTTCCGCGGGTTTCTTCGCCAGGCGCAGACCTTGGCCGCCGATCACCCGGTGGACGTGCACCTCGAGCTGCAGGCGTTTCTCGCCCAGTGGCTGTTGCATCACATCCTGGATATGGACCGGCACATGGCGCGGGAGATCCAGCAACGCCAGAGTGCCGGCGCGCGCGCGGCGCCCGGGACCGAGTCGGAACCGTGCGCACGGGATCGTCTGCTCGAGTCGGTCGGCCGGCTGAGTGAGTCCCTCGGCCAGCGGACCTTCGATCTGCTGGCGCAGCGGCACAGCCTGCTCGATCTGCAGGCGCTCTACCAGGCGTTGCTGCGCTGTGGCGACGTGCTGATTCAGAGCCGCGGGGAGCAGGAGATGCTCGAGAGTCTGTGCGCCAGGCTGGCGCGGGACACCCCCTTTCACGCGGCCTGGATCGGTCGGCCGGGACCGGCAGGGGTGTTCGAAGTGCTGGGGCTCGCCGGGGAGGGCGCCGACCAGGTCCGCACCGCACCGCCGCGCCTGACGGACCAGCCGACCGCATCGCTCGTCGTCAGAGCGTGGAACAAGCAGACACTGGCGGTGTGCAACGACACGCTCGCCGAGCCGACCCTCAAGCCCTGGCACGAGGGCTTCGCGGCCCACCGCTGGCTGAGCCTGCTCGCGCAGCCGATCCTGCGCGGCGAGCGGATGTGGGCGATCCTTGCGCTCGCCGCGCCACGGCGCAACGGCTTCGATGCCGCGACCATCGAGCTGTGCACCCGCATCGCCGGCCTGCTCGGCCGCGGCCTCGATGAGTTCGACCTGAAGGATCGCATCCGGACGCTGCAGGTGCAGGAGGCGCGCATGGCGCGCACCGACACGCTCACCGGATTGCCCAATCGACTCGCGCTGGAGGAGTATCTGCCGCGGGCGATTGCGCGCGCGCGCCGTCGCGGCGCATCGCTGGCGATCGGCGTCATCGATCTGGACGACTTCAAGCCGGTGAACGACCGATTGGGCCACGAGGCGGGAGACGAGCTGCTGCGCAACCTCGCGCGCGGTTTGCGCGATTGGCTGCGCGAGTCGGATTTCATCGCGCGCCTGGGCGGTGACGAATTCGTGGTGATCCTGGAGGATCTCGACGCGACCCACACCCTGGCGCAGTTGAGCGCGGCCCTCAGTCACCTGCACCGGGTGGTCGAGAGCCCCTTTGCCCTGAGCGGCGGCAAGAGCGCCTCGGTGGGCATGACGATGGGTCTGACGCTGTTTCCAACGGATGGCACCGAGGCGGAGCTGCTGCTGCGTCAGGCGGACGCGGCGATGTATCAGGCCAAGCAGACCAAGCGATCGCGGACTCAGTGGTGGCGCCTCGGCGCCGCGACGGCGCCGGAGCAGATCGCCGAAACCGGGTTCGATCCGTTCGGTCCCGAAGCGCGCGAATTGATGCAGATCCTCCAGCCGCATCTCACCGAGGTGGCCCAGCAGTTCGCTACGGAGTTCTACGGCGAGCTGCAGCGGCGCCCCGAGACGGCCAGCATCCTCGCCTGCCTGTCTCCGCAGGAGCTGGCGACGCTCACGCAGCGGCAGGCCGCTCACCTGCGCTTCCTGCTCGATGAGCATACGACCGCGCAGCAGGCCGAGCAGACCGCCCGGCGGCTCGGCGTCATTCATGGGCTCGTCGGCCTGTGCGGCGCCTCGATGACCCTCGCCGTGGGACTGTACCGCGACCTGCTGCACGCTCATTTCGACACGGCGCTGCTCACCACGCGCACCCGGTATCGGGCGTTGCGCGCCGCCGAGGCGCGCCTGCAGCTCGACACGCAGTGCGAGCTGCAGGCCATGCAATCCGTTCTCGATCAGTACCAGATGCTGCTTGCGCATCCGCCGACCGCCCGGGCGCTGGCGGCGCCGTGGATGCAGGCCGAACTGGATGCGCTGGCAGCGCTGCCCGGCGTGCGGGCCGTGGTGCTGTTCCGGCCGGATGCCCAAAACCGACTGGTCATCGAGCACGCCGCCGGCGAAATCGCCGAGCCGTTCGTGCAGGCGCATCGGGTGCGCAATCTGTACCCGGTGCTCGATCCCCGCGATGCGCGCGGCCGCGGGCTGGTCGCGACGACCTGGATGACCGACGCTGCGCAGGAGGTCTGTGCCTACCAGTGCGACAGCCGCACCGAGCCCTGGCAGACACTCATGCGCGAATTCGGTGTGCGCAGCAGCGCAACCATTCCGGTGCACAACCACGGTGCGATCCACGCAGTGCTGATGATGTTCGGCGCCTACCCGCACCAGTTCACCACCGGCTGGATGCGCACCTGGCGGCTGTCGCTGCAGAACCGTTGGGATCAGATGACGCGGACGGCCCAGAACCGCTGGCATGCGATCGACACCGAGCTGTCGGCGCAGATCCGCTCGGTGCTCTATGGCGGCGGTGTCGAGATGTTCGTGCAGCCGATCGTCGAGCTCGCCGGCGGCGCGACGGTGAAGGTCGAGGCACTGGCTCGCCTGCGCACGCCGCAGGGCGCGATCCTCGCCCCCGGACAGTTCCTGCCCGCGCTCGGGGAAGCGGACCTGGATTCACTGTTCCGCCAGGGCCTGCAGCAGGCGCTGGCGCACCTGCGCTGCTGGCGCGAGGCGGGCCTGGACATCGGCCTGACGATCAATCTGGCGCCGAGCTCGCTGCTGCACCCCGATTGCGCCCAGTGGGTCACCGAGGCGCTGCAGCAGGCGCAGCTGACACCGGCGCACCTGACTCTGGAGCTGCTGGAAAGCCAGGCACTGGACGCCGGCGCGGTCGATGAGGCCATCACTCGCCTTGCAGCAACCGGCGTGAAGATTGCCATGGACGACCTCGGTTCGGGGTTCAGCAACCTCAAGCGCCTCGCCGATCTGCCATTCGACGTGATCAAGGTCGATCAGAACATCGTCAAGGACCTCGCCCGCG
>JAKAZL010000121.1 GCA_021815925.1 Pseudomonadota bacterium
TTCGTGACGCTGTTCGACGAGAAGACTCCCTGCGAGCTGCTTGCGCGCTGCCGCCCCGACCTCTACGTCAAGGGCGGGGACTACGACATGGAGAGCCTGGAGGAGACGCGCCTGATGCGCTCCTGGGGCGGCCGCTCGCTCGCGATTCCCTTCGTCACGGGGTACTCCACGACCGCTCTCGTTGAGCGCATCCGGGGCGCATGAGCCGGCGCGCGGCTTTCATCGACCGCGACGGGGTGCTCAACGAGGAGCGCGCCTTCGTCCACCGGATCGAGGACTTCGTGTTCCTGCCGGGCGCGATCGAGGCGCTGCGCGCGCTCGAGCGCGCCGGCTATCGCCGGGTGGTGGTGACCAACCAGTCGGGCATCGCCCGCGGCCTGTACACCGAGGCGGACTACCAGCGCCTGACCGATCAGGTGCGCGAGCGGCTGCGCGGCGAGGGCGTTACGCTGGATGCGATCGAGTACTGCCCGCACCTCGCGGATGCGCCGCTCGCGCAATACCGGCGCGCGTGCGAGTGCCGCAAGCCGGCGCCGGGCATGCTGCTGAAGGCCATCCGCGCGCTCGATCTCGATCCGGCGGGATCGTTCCTGGTGGGCGACCGGCTCACCGACGTGCAGGCCGGGCGGGCGGCCGGCATCGGCCGGTGCTTCCTGGTGCGTACCGGGTATGCACTCAGCGGGGAGGCCGTCGGCGCCGCGGACGGGGTCTATGCGGATCTGCTCGCTTGTGTGCGGGACGTGCTGGGCCGGGACGAGGCGGACCGTACCGCTCGCTCGAGCCCATGACGCACACGGGCGCTCCGTGGCAAGCTTGCCCGATCAATTGGCGCACAGGAGTCCGCTCTTGAAAGGCATCGTCCTCGCCGGGGGCGCCGGCACGCGGCTGCACCCGGTCACCCTCAGCGTCAGCAAGCAGCTGCTGCCGGTGTACGACAAGCCCATGGTGTACTACCCGATCTCGGTGCTGATGCTGGCCGGGATCCGCGACATCCTCATCATCTCGACCCCGGAGGATCTGCCCCAGTTCCGCCGCCTGCTCGGCGATGGCGCGCAGTGGGGCCTCACGTTCAGCTTCGCCGAGCAGCCGCGCCCGGAGGGCCTGGCGCAGGCGTTCCTGATCGGCGAGCGCTTCATCGACGGGAAGCGCGTGGCGCTGGTGCTCGGGGACAACATCTTCTACGGCCACGGGTTGCCCGAGCAGCTGAAGGCCGCGGCGTCCCGCGCGCAGGGCGCAACGGTGTTCGCCTACCGGGTACGCGATCCTGAGCGCTACGGGGTGGTGAGCTTCGATGCCACCGGGCGGGCCGTCAGCCTCGAGGAGAAGCCGGCGCAGCCGAAGTCGAACTACGCCGTCACGGGGCTGTACTTCTACGATGGCTCGGTCGTGGATTACGCCACGCGCCTGCGGCCCTCGGCGCGCGGGGAGCTCGAGATCACGGACCTCAACCGTCTCTACCTCGAGCGCGGCGCGCTCACGGTGGAGCAGCTCGGGCGGGGCGTGGCCTGGCTCGACACCGGCACGCACGAGTCGCTCATCCAGGCCTCGATGTTCATCGAGGCGCTCGAGTCGCGCCAGGGACTGAAGGTGGGCTGCCCGGAGGAGATCGCCTTTCGCGCCGGCTTCATCGACGCCGCGCAGCTCGAGCGGCTGGCGCGGCCGCTCGCCAAGAGCGGCTATGGCACTTACCTGCTCGATCTGCTGAAAGGGCCGCTGTAATGGAGTTCGAGCCGACCGCCATCCCCGAGGTGATCCTCATCCGTCCGAAGGTCTTCGGCGATGCGCGCGGGTACTTCATGGAGTCCTGGGAGAGCCGCAAGTTCGCCGCCGCGGGGCTCGACCTCGAGTTCGTCCAGGATAATCACAGCCACTCGGGCCGGCACATCCTGCGCGGCCTGCACTACCAGATCCGCCAGCCGCAGGGGAAACTGGTGCGGGTGGTGAGCGGGGCGGTGTTCGATGTCGCGGTCGACATCCGCCGCGCTTCCCCGACCTTCGGCCGCTGGGTGGGCGTGACGCTCTCGGCCGAGAACCACCACATGCTGTGGGTCCCGCCGGGCTTTGCGCACGGCTACATGGTGCTCAGCGATTCGGCGGACTTTCTCTACAAGGTCACCGACTTCTGGGCCCCCGAGCACGAGCGGGCCATCCGCTGGGACGATCCGACGATTGGCGTGCGCTGGCCGCTGCCCCCGGGCGAGCAACCGGTGCTCTCGGGCAAGGACCTCGCGGCGCCGCGGCTCGAGAACGCGGAGGTCTACGCGTGAAGGTGCTCGTCACGGGCGCGGCCGGCCAGCTCGGGCGAGCGCTGCGCGCGATGCGCCCGGCATCCGTCGAGCTCATCGCCTGCACGCGCGCGGATCTGGACATCGGCGATGCCCAGGCGGTGCAGCTCCGGCTCGAGCGAGAGCGGCCCGACGTCATCATCAATGCCGCGGCCTACACCGCGGTCGACAAAGCCGAGTCGGAGCCGGAGCGCGCGCGCCGCATCAACACCGGCGGACCCGGGAACCTGGCCCGCTCGGCCCGGGGCATCGGTGCGCGGCTGATTCACGTGTCGAGCGATTTCGTGTTCGACGGTGAGGCCTCCTCGCCCTACCGGCCCGAGGCCCCGACCCGTCCGCTGAGCGTCTACGGCCTGACCAAGCGTGATGGGGAGAGCGCGGTGCTCGCGGCGCTGCCGGAGCACTCGGTGATCGTGCGCACTGCCTGGGTGTACGCGGCCGAGGGAGCGAACTTCATGCGCACCATGCTGCGTCTGCTCGGGGAGCGCGGTGCGGTGCGCGTAGTGGCCGACCAGGTGGGCACGCCGACGGCCGCAGGTCCGCTCGCCGAGGTGCTCTGGCGGATCGCCGCCGAGCCGCAGATCCGGGGTATCCATCACTGGACCGACGCCGGGGTCGCCAGCTGGTACGACTTCGCCGTGGCGATCGCCGAGGAGGGCTCCGCGCGCGGCCTGCTGCCCACGGCCGTCACCGTCACCCCGATCGCGACCGAAGAGTATCCGACGCCGGCCCGCCGTCCCGCCTACAGCGTGCTCGACAAGCGCTCGCTCGCGGCGTTCGGTTTCGCGCCGGTCCACTGGCGGCAGCGGCTGCGCGAGACGCTGCAGGGGCTCGCCCATGGCTAGAGTGCTCGTGACCGGCGGGGCCGGGTTCATCGGGGCGAACTTCGTGCACCACTGGCTGGCCACCCATGCCGATGAGCCGGTGGTGGTGCTCGATGCGCTCACCTATGCCGGCAATCTCGCCAACCTCGAGCCGGTCCGGGAGCGCGCCGAGCTGCGCTTCGTGCGCGGCGACATCCGCGACACGGCGCTCGTCGAGCGGCTGCTGCGCGAGCAGCGGCTCGACACCATCGTGCACTTCGCCGCCGAGTCGCACGTGGACCGCTCGATTCACGGCCCGGATGCTTTCATCGAGACCAACGTGCAGGGCACGCACTCGATGCTCAAGGCCGCGCGTACCGTGTGGCTGGAGGAGCGCACCGTGCCCGTGCACCGCTTTCATCACGTCTCGACCGATGAGGTGTACGGGTCACTCGGACCGCAGGATCCGGCCTTCAGCGAGCGCACGCCCTATGCGCCGAATTCGCCGTATTCGGCGAGCAAGGCGGCCTCCGATCACCTGGTCCGCGCCTATCATCACACCTATGGCCTCGCCACCACCGTCAGCAACTGCTCGAACAACTACGGGCCATTCCATTTCCCGGAGAAGCTGATCCCGCTGATGATCGTGAACCTGCTGCACGGGCGGGAGCTGCCGATCTACGGCGACGGGCGCAACGTGCGCGACTGGCTGCACGTGTCGGATCACTGCCGCGGCATCGAGCGCATCCTCGAGCGCGGGCGACCCGGCGAGGTCTACAACATCGGCGGCGGCGCTGAGAGCGAGAACCTTAAGCTCGTCGAGACGCTCTGCGCGGTAGCAGACGGCGCGTTTGCCGCCGACGCGCAGCTCGCCGCGCGCTTCCCCGATGCTCCGGCGGCTCGCGGCGAGAACAGCGCGAGCCTCATCCGCTTCGTGAAGGATCGTCCGGGACACGACCGGCGCTACGCCATCGACTGCAGCAAGGCCGAGCGCGAGCTGGGGTATCGGGCCGAGGTGACGCTCGCGCGCGGACTCGCCGAGACCTTCGCCTGGTATCTCGCCAACGAGTGGTGGTGGCGGTCGGTCATGGACGGCAGCTACCAGCGCTGGATCGAGACGCACTACCGCTGATCGGTCCGTGCCGCAGAGGCGTCGATCTTCCATCCGGGGCACCCGAGCAGCGGATCCACAGAGGCGATGGCTGAACGCATAGACTGTGTGGTGATCGGTGCCGGCGTCGTCGGCCTCGCGGTCGCGCGAGCCCTCGGTCGCGCGGGCCGCGAGGTGCTCGTGCTCGAGGCGGGCGAGTCGATCGGGACGGGCATCAGCGCCCGCAGCAGCGAGGTGATCCACTCCGGAATCTACTACCCGGCCGGATCCGCCAAGGCACGGCTGTGCGTCGCAGGCCGACGGCTGCTCTACGACTACTGCCGCGCGCACGGCATCGCGCACCGCCGCTGCGGCAAGCTCATCGTCGCAACGCAGCCCGAGGAGCGGCCCCGCCTGCAGGCGCTCGAATCGGCGGGGCGTGCCAACGGCGTCACGGACCTGCGCTGGATCGAGGCGGACGAGGCGCGCGCGCTGGAACCGGCGCTGCGCTGCGTGGCCGCCCTGGAGTCGCCCTCGAGCGGCATCATCGACAGTCACGCCCTGATGGTGGCGTTGCAGGGCGATCTCGCGCGGGCCGGTGGGTCGGTGGCGTGCCGCTCGCCGGTGCTCGAGGGACGGCCCAGCGACGGTGGCCTGTTGCTGCGGGCCGGGGCGGCGGCGGCACCCGATGCACTCATCGCCCGGCTGGTGATCAACTGTGCGGGGCTGGGTGCGCAGGAGGTGGCGCGGCGGCTCGGCACGCCGAGCGAGCGCATCCCCCCGCTGCACTACGCCAAGGGCAGCTATTTCCAGTTGCAGGGTCGCTGCCCGTTCACCCGTCTGATCTACCCGCTGCCCGAGCCCGGCGGGCTCGGGGTGCA
>JAKAZL010000122.1 GCA_021815925.1 Pseudomonadota bacterium
TGCCCGCACCGAGGTGGTCCGGGCGGTGCCCGGTGTGGCGCTGCCCCCGGGTCTGCGGGCGGGGGATCGCATCACTCTGGCGGCGCAACCGCTCGCGACCCGCTTCGCCATTTTCAATGGCGGCTACCTCGCTCAATCGTTGCCACCCGGGCAAATTGTTCATCTTACGGTCCAGCGGGACTCGCAACGCGTTTCGGTTCCCGTGCAGACGATCGACTTCGCAGGCGCGATCTCCCGATCGGCTCGCTGGCTGCGCGTTTTCGGGGATCTGGTCTTCGCCGTGATCGCGCTGGCCGCGATATGGCGAGGCCGGAACCGCGCTGCCGACGGCCTTGCGCTATTTGCGATGGCCAATCTGGTCGGCAATGTCCTGCTGGGCACGCCGGCGCGAGGTGCTGCAGGCTTCGCTGCGCTGCTGGGAGGGGCGATGTTCGCCCTGCTCACGCGGGTGGGAATGTACGTCATGGCGGAATCCATGTCCGCTGCGGCGCTGGGAAACCCCGGTGTGCGCCGTGCGTGGCGGGCGCTCTTCTTTGCAATGCTCGGGGCGGCCGCCGTGCTCCTGATCGGTCCGGCCATTGCCGCGGCGGCCATGGGGCTGTTGGTGTTGCAGAGCCCTTATTTCAATGTCTTCTTCGCCGCGACGTATCTGTTGCCCATTGCGCTGCTGTTCGCGGGCTACCGCCGGTCTGAGCAGGCGGATCGGGTGCGGTTGCGCTGGATGGTGTGGGGCGGCGGGCTGCTTGCCGCGGTCGCGCTTTTTTTGGACCTGGGCCTTATCAATCCGAATACGTACTCACTGCCACTGCTGGAATCCGCGGCAGACCTCGGCTTGGCGGCCTTCCTCTACGCCATCCTGCGTCACCGGGTGGTGGACGTCAAAGTGGTCATCAGCCGCGCCCTGGTGTATGCGGTGACGACGAGCCTCGTGCTCGGCCTGTTTGCGCTGTTCGAGAGCCTGTTCGAGCGCACCGCGCTCGGGGAGCGGGCGAGTCTCGCCCTCGAGCTCGTCGTGCCGCTCGGTCTCGGCGCGTCGTTGAGTACGGTGCACCGGCGCATCGACGCCCTGGTCGATCGGTGGATCTTCCGCCGCCAGTACCGCGAGGAGACGGCCCTGCGCCGCTTCGCGAATGAGAGTGCCTTCGTCAGTCAGCCGGACACGTTGCTCGATCTCGCCCTGGAGCAGATCCTGCGGCACGTCGGCTCGCCGTGGGCGGCGTTCTACGAGTACGGTCCCGGGGGTTACCGCCGGGTGTGCCAGCGGGGCGAGCCGGCGCTGCCGGAGGCGCTCGCCACGGATGACCTGACGCTGGTCAAGCTGCGCGCCCGTGACCGAGACGTTGACCTGCACGAGACGCACAGCGGCCTGGGCCGGGAGGGTTATGCGTTCCCCCTGCGCGCCCGCGATCAGCTGCTCGGCGTGCTGGTGGTGGGGCCGCGTTCCGGCGAGCACTACGCGGCCGAGGAGCGCGAGCTGATGGAGCACGTGGCGCACGCCGTGGCGGCCTCGCTGTTCGCGCTGCGGGCGCGCTCCGTCGAGGAGCAGTTGACGGCGGCGCGCGCCGAGGCCGCCGCCAGTGCGGCGCGTGAATCGGTTTTGCGGGACGCATTGCGCACGCTCGGTGCCGGGCCGAGCGTGTCCACGCAGCGATAAGCGGTCGACTCAGCCGCGCCGCTCGCGCTCGATGGCGCGATAGCCGATGTCGCGCCGGTACTGCACGTCGGGCCAGTGTATGGCGTCGGCCAGCGCATAGGCCGACTCGCGGGCGGCAGACACCGAATCCCCGAGTCCCACCGCGCACAGCACCCGCCCGCCGTCGGTGAGGACCTCGCCGTCCACGAGCCGCGTGCCGGCGTGAAACACCTTGCCCCGGCCGGCGGCGAGCGCGGCGGCCTCGGCCAGTCCCTCGATCCGATCCCCCTTGCGCACCGCCTCGGGATAGCCGCCCGCGGCGAGCACCACGCCGAGGGCGGCGCGCGGATCCCACTCGGCCTCGATGCGATCGAGGTGGCCGGCGAGCGCCGCCTCGCAGAGCACCGTCAGGTCCGAGCGCAGGCGGCTCAGCACCGGCTGGGTCTCCGGGTCGCCGAAGCGGCAGTTGAACTCGAGCACGTTCGGCGTGCCGTCCGCGGCGATCATGAGCCCCGCATAGAGAAAGCCCGTGTACGGCGTACCGTCGGCCGCGAGACCGGCAATGGTGGGGTCGATGACCTCGCGCATGATGCGCGCGTGCAGCTCGGGGGTAACGATCGGCGCGGGCGAGTACGCGCCCATGCCGCCGGTGTTGGGACCGAGATCGCCGTCGTCGCGGCGCTTGTGGTCCTGCGAGGTGGCGAGCGGCAGCACGTGCCGGCCGTCGGCCATGACGATGAAGCTGACTTCCTCGCCGCTGAGAAATTCCTCCACCACCACCTGTTCGCCGGCGGCGCCGAAGCGGCCGGCGAACATGTCCTCGACGGCGGCGCGCGCCGCCTCGCGCGTCTCGGCGATGATGACGCCCTTGCCGGCGGCGAGTCCGCTCGCCTTGATCACGACGGGCAGGGGGTGATGCTCGAGCCAGGACGGGTCGTAGTCCTGGCGCGTGAAGGTGCGCGAGCGGGCCGTCGGGATCCCGTGTCGCTCGAGAAAATCCTTGGTGAAGGCCTTGGAGCCCTCCAGGCGCGCCGCGCGGCGCGTCGGGCCGAAGCAGGCGAGACCGGCGGCGCGGAACGCATCGACCACGCCGGCGACCAGCGGCGCTTCCGGACCGACGATGCTGAGCGCGACGCCTTCGCGCCGTGCGAGCTCGAGCAGTCCCGGGATGTCTTCGGCGCCGACCGCCACGTTGCGGCATTTCGGCTCGAGCGCCGTGCCGGCATTGCCCGGTGCCACGAGCACTTCCGTGACGCGGGGGGAGGCGGCGCACTTCCACGCGAGCGCGTGCTCACGCCCGCCCGCCCCGATGATCAGGACCTTCATGCGCGCCTCAGTGGCGGAAATGGCGCATGCCGGTGAACACCATGGTCATGCCGTGCTCATCGGCGGCGGCGATCACCTCGGCGTCGTTGCGTGAGCCGCCGGGCTGAATGACCGCCTGGATGCCGTACTCGGCCGCGACGTCCACGCCGTCGCGGAACGGGAAGAAGGCATCCGAGGCCATCACTGCGCCGCGCACGACGAGCTTCTCGTCGGCGGCCTTCATCGCCGCGATGCGGCTCGAGTAGACGCGGCTCATCTGGCCGGCGCCGATGCCGACGGTGCTGCGCTCGTGCGCGTAGACGATGGCGTTGGATTTGACGAACTTCGCCACCCGCCAGGCGAACAGCAGGTCGGCGAGCTCGGCGGGCGTTGGCTGGCGGCGCGTGACGACCTTCAGCTCGGCCGCGATGACCCGGCCGGTGTCGCGCGTTTGAGCGAGCACGCCACCGGAGACGCTGCGGTATTCGAGGCCGCCGCTGGGCAGGGCGCCGAGCTCCCCGAGCGCCAGCACGCGCACATTCGGCTTCGCGGCGAGCGCGGCAGCGGCCTCAGGTTCGATCGTCGGCGCGGCGATTACCTCGACGAACTGCCGCTCGATGATGGCCCGCGCGGTGGCTGCATCGAGCGGGCGGTTACAGGCGATGATGCCGCCGAAGGCCGAGGTCGGATCGGTGCGATAGGCTCCCTCGTAGGCCTGGAGCAGCGAGCCCGCAAGCGCCACGCCGCACGGATTGGCGTGCTTGACGATGACACAGGCCGGCTCCTCGAACTGGCGCACGCACTCGATGGCGGTGTCGGCGTCGGCGATGTTGTTGAAGGACAGATCCTTGCCCTGCAGGAGCGCCGCGGCGGCGAGTCCGCCGCCGCCGGGCGCCTCGCGATACAGCGCCGCGCGCTGGTGCGGATTTTCTCCGTAGCGCAGATCGAACGCCTTATCGAGAACCAGTGGCAGCGTTGCCGGCAGTGCATCAGCGCCGTGCTGCCGGGCTAGGTAGGTGGCGACCATCGCGTCGTAGCGGGCCGTGTGGGTGAACACCTTGGCGGCCAGATACGCGCGCGTCGCGGCGCTCACCCCGCCTTGCGCATCGAGCTCCGCGAGCAGCCGGCCGTAATCGGCCGGATCCACGGCCGCCGCCACGGATTCGTGATTCTTGGCCGCCGCGCGCAGCATGGCCGGGCCGCCGATGTCGATGTTCTCGATCGCTTCCTCGTAGCTGCACTTGGGACGCGCGACCGTCTCGGCAAACGGGTACAGGTTGACCACCAGCAGATCGATCGGCTCGATGCCGTGCAGCGCCATCACCTGCTCATCGACGCCGCGCCGTCCGAGCAGACCGCCGTGGATCTTCGGATGCAGTGTCTTGACGCGCCCGTCCATGATCTCCGGGAAGCCGGTGTGGTCGGACACTTCGCGCACCGTCAGGCCCTGTGCGGCCAGCAGCTTCGCAGTACCGCCGGTGGAGAGAATCTCGATGCCGTGGCGCGCCAGGGCGCGCGCGAACTCCACCAGACCGGTTTTGTCGGAAACGGAAAGCAGTGCCCGCCGGACGGGCCGCAGCGTCGGATTCATCACGGCCCGTCAGTTGGCCAGACCGAACTGTCTGAGCTTCTTGCGCAGCGTTCCGCGGTTGATGCCGAGGATGTCGGCCGCACGGCTCTGATTGCCTTCGGCGTAATCGAGCACCACGCGAAACAGCGGCTCCTCGACCTCGCGCAGCACCAGGTCGTACAGGCCCGCCGGATGCGAGCCGTTTAGGTGCGTGAAATAGTCGCTGAGGGCGCGCTCGGCATGGCTGCGCAGTGGCAGCTCGTGGCCGTTGACCCGAATGCCCCCTTCACGCCACTGTCCATTCTTTTTTTTTAATGTCATGAAAAATTCTCGAGTGATTCCGGTTCGTCAGGCTGCGCGTGCGCAATCCTCCGCCCACGCATCGAAGTACCGGCGCGCGCGAGCCATTTGTTCGCCCGCGTCCGAGGCCGCCATCAGCTCCCCCCGAATCGGTCCCGGATCGGAAAAGCACCGGTCGCAATACCAGCCGATGTGCTTGCGAGCGATGCGCACGCCAGTGTCCTCGCCGTAGAA
>JAKAZL010000032.1 GCA_021815925.1 Pseudomonadota bacterium
ATCACGAGCGCCCAGCGCAGACTGCTCGCCAGCAGTCCCGGGGTGACGCGGAACTGGAACACCACTTCGCTGAAGTTCCCCCCGAGCGTCGAGGCGGTGTAGTTGTCGAACAGAGCCCAGGCGAGTGCCGCGCCGAGCGCACCGCCGGCGAGCGCAAGCAGCATCGTCTCGATCATCACCGAGGCGACCACCGGTCCGCCACGAAAGCCGATCGCCCGCAGCGTTGCAATCTCGCGGGTGCGCGCCGAGACGGCCGCGTACATGCTGTTGAGCGCGCCAGCCACCGCGCCGATGGCCATGATGCTCGCGACGATCGTCCCGAGGATCCGGATCAGCTTCGTCAGCCCTCCGGCCTGCCGATCGTAGTAGGCCCGCGTGGTATGCGCCTCAACCTTCAGGCTCGGATTGCTGGCCAGCGCGGCCTTGAAGGCGCTGAACGCTCCAGGCTGAACCAGCCGCACTGTGACCGAGGAGAAGCTGCTGCCGCGGTGGAAGGCCGGCCCGAGCACATCCACATCGCCCCACAGCTCCGAGTTGTGCGCATCGCCGGAGTCGAACTCCCCGACCACGTTCCACGGTTGTCCATTGAGCTCGATGCTCGAGCCCACCCTCGTGCCGACAAACTCCCGCGCCGCGTCCTTGCCGACGATCAGCTCACGGAGCCCCGGGGTGAATCGCCGACCGGCGATGATCTTGACGTGCGGGTGCACCGCCCAGACCTCGGCACCTACGCCGCGCACCGCGACATTGGCATCCAGATCATTGCTCTTCTTTTTCAGCGAAGCGGCCACCACCAGCTCCGGCGAGACCAGCGGGCGGCCCTGCCCATCGCGGCTCACCTGCGGCGGCTCGCCAATGAGCGCCGCATCGTTCGGCGTCAACACCGAATTGACCTCGCTCACCGAGCCGGAGCGCAGCACGATGACGGTATCGTTGCTGCCCGTGCCCTGCAGCGTCGATTCGAACCCCCGCCCCATCGCGAGCAGCGACACCAGCACACCGACCACACCGGCGATGCCCACGACGACGACCGAGGCCCCGCCGAGCCGCTGCGGCAGCGTCGAGAGTCCCGCTCCGGTAATCGAGGCGGTCTGCCGACCGGTCCGGCTCACCGCGAGCCACACGGCGAGCGCCAGCAGCAGCACACCGAGCGCCGCCCACGGCAACATGATCCCGAGCGCGGCGCAGGCGAGCGCTGCGAGGAGCGTAGCGAGTCTGCCGAGCGTCTTGCGCATCTGCGCCCTCCTCTATCAGCGCCCGGCGAGCGCATCAACGATGCGCAGCCGCATGCCGCGGCGCGCCGGCAGCGCGCCAATCAGCAGACCGATGATCAGCATCAGCGCCCCACCCTGCAGCCAGCTCGACAGGCCGACCGGCAGCATGGGCACCTCCGCCCCGTAGTTCGCCTGCACGCCATTCACCACGCCGCCGGCGATGCCCAGTCCAATGACCCCGCCGATCACCAGCAGCAGCAGTGCCTCCCCGAGCAACAGCAGCAGTACCGTGCGGTTCGAGAAGCCGATGGTCTTGAGAATGGCGAGCTCGCCGGTGCGCTCGCGCACCGCCTGCGCCATGGTATTGCCCGTCAGCAGCACCAGCGTGAAGAACACCGCGCCCATGATGGCGCGAACAATCAACCCGATGTCGGCGAACTGACTGACGAACGAGGCGGCGAAGGCGCTCTCGGTCTGGGTCTTGGTCTCGTGATCGGAATTACTGGATAGGCCATCGATCGCCTGCGCGACGCGACTCGACTCACCGGGATCGGCGATCTTTTCCACATACCAGCCCACATCGCCCTTGCCGAACGCGCGCGCCTCGTCGAAGTAGCTCCAGCGGAAGAACATCGCGTTCTCCTCCCCGCGCTCGCGCCGATTCTCGACGTGGTAGATGCCCACCAGGTCGAACGTCCAGGTGTTCGAGCCGCTCTTCTGCGGAAAGATGGTGGCCTTCAGGGGGATCTGATCGCCCACCTTCCAGTGGAAGCGTCGCGCCAGCGTCGCCCCGACCACCGCCGCAGTGCGCGTGGTGTCGAATGCCTGGCGCTCGGCGGCGGACAGCTTGAATTCCGAATAGACTTTGAAGAAATTCGGCCCCACCGCCTCATTGGTGAAGAAGTTCTTCGGGTCCTGGTAAACCCCGCCGAACCAATTGGCATAGGTGACGGCCGTCACGCCCGGCACGGTCTGGATGTTCTGATAGAGGCTCAGCGGCAGCGGAAACATCATCCCGACCTTGGACAGCGTGATCATCCGGTGCGCGCCGGAGACGCTGTGTCCGGCCTGGCTGAACGCCGCGTTGACCGAATCCAGGAGTCCAAACAGCAGAAAGGCCGCGATCACCGACAGCAGCGTCAACAGCGTGCGCACCTTGCGGCGCAACAGCGCGGCCCAGATCAGGTGCAGGTATTTCATGCGGCGGCCTGCTCGCTCCCGACGAGCGTGCCTTTGTCGAGGTGCAGGATCCGCCCGGCGTACTCGGCGGCCTTCGGATCGTGCGTCACCATGATGACGGTCTTGCCGTGGTCGCGATTGAGCTGCTGCAGCAGCGCCAGAACCTCTTCGGCCGACTGACGATCCAGGTCGCCCGTCGGCTCGTCGCAGACCAGCAGCGTCGGATCGGACACGATGGCGCGCGCGATGGCCACCCGCTGCTGCTGCCCCCCGGAGAGCTCACCGGGCTTGTGTGCCGCGCGGTCGGCGAGTCCGACCAGCTGCAGTGCCACAGCGGCGTTGCGCCGGCGATCCTGGGCGGGGAGCTTCGTCAGGAGCAGCGGCAGCTCGACGTTGCGCTGTGCCGAGAGCATCGGTAGCAGGTTGTAGAACTGAAACACGAACCCGACGTGCGCGGCCCGCCAGCGCGCAAGCGCGCCCTGTCCGAGCTGATCGATGCGCTCCCCGGCCACCGTGAGCGAGCCGTCGGTCGGGGTATCGAGCCCGCCGATGAGGTTCAGCAGCGTCGTCTTGCCCGAGCCCGAGGGTCCCATCAGCGCAACGAACTCCCCTTGCGCCACATCGAGATCGATGTGATGCAGCACCTCGATGCGCTGCCGTCCGCGCAGGTACACCTTGCTCAACGAACGGATCTCGACCAATGCGCCCATTGCCTTACTCCTGTTCGATGCTCACCCGATCGCCGTCACGCAATTGCCCCGGTGGCGCCTGAACCACCACGCTGCCTGCGGCGATTCCGCCGATGGCGCGCAGATCCGCGCGCATCGGGCCCAACGTCACGTTCTTCACCACCGCCCGCCCTGCCGCGACGGTGAACACCACCGCGTGGCCAGCGCGCTCGACAACACAGGAGGCCGGCACCCACACCATCCCGGCCGGCACCTGTGCGCCGGCGCCAGCGGCACCCGAGCGCTCCAGGAACGACACCCGCACGCCCATTTGCGGCAGGATCCGCCGGTCCTTGCTCTCGATCGCCACCCGCACCCGCACGGTGGCCTTGCTCTTGTCGGCCGTCGGCACGATGGCGATGACGTGCGCCGGAATGCGCCAGTCCGGGTACGCATCCAGCACCGCCTCGGCCGGCTGGCCCGGATGCACCCGATCGATATAGGCCTCGTTGACATCGACATCGACCTCGAGGGAGTTCATGTCGACGAGGGTGGCGACCCCGGTCTGCGTGAACCCGCCGCCGCCGAAGAACGGCGAGATCATCTCCCCGGTATGGGCCGCCTTGTCGACCACCACCCCGGAGAACGGCGCACGCACGATGGTGTAGTCCTCCTGCACCTGAGCGGCGCGCACCCCGGCCTGTGCGACCTGCACGTTGCGCTGCTGGGTGAGTACCTGCGCCGCCAGTGAATCGGCCTGCGTCTCGGCCTGCTGCAGGACCTGCAGCGCGACCAGGTGCCGACCGATGAGAGCCTGATCGCGCGCCAGGTCGCGTCGCGCCTCGACCCACTGCACCCGGTACTGCGCGAGCTGCGCCTGCGCGGCGGCGAGCTGGGCGCGCGCCTGCGTGAGCGCGGCGCGCTGGGCGCTGTCATCGAGCCGGGCGAGCACCTGACCGCGCTGCACGGTTTCGCCCTCCTGGATGTCGACGCTGGTGAGCATGCCGGCAATCTCTGCGGAAATGGTCGCCTGACGCTCGGCGGTCACGTAACCGCTCGCCTGCAACACCGCGCTCGAGGCGCCGGCCGGGGCCACTGCGGTGGCCGTCCTCACCGCGACCACCCGATGTGCGCCAAGCAGCCAGTACGCCGCGCCGCCGAGCGCCAGGAGCAGCGCGGCAGCCCCGATCGCCACCCACAGCCCGCGTGGTGCGTGGACCGCCTCGCGCTGCGAGCGGTCGATCTTGAGTTGAGCCAACAGCGGCTTCTTATCGTTTGAGTCCACGCCGATCGACCTCTGCAGCCATTGATCGCCCCCTGATCCGCCGATCGATCCGAGCCCAACTCGTGGTGCAGTAACCCCGACATTCTACGACAGGCTCCGGCGCGGGTAAATTCTGCGGTGCGCGCGGTCGTCAGCATCGCTCCGGGCAACAGGGGACGGAAGTGCCGTGCGTCAGGTAGAGCGGGTGACAGTTGTCACCCGGGCACGCGCGGTCGGGCGCGGCGCGAGCGGCCGCGTTACGTCGCGTCCGCGTCCAGATCGAGCCTCGGCACCGCTGCGCAGGCAGCCAGTTGCACCTGAGCGTCGCGCCACTGCGCCGAGGTCCGCAGCGCCGGCGTGCTGAATTGCCCGCGGCCATGCAGCCGCGCCAGGCGCACCGCAGAGGCCGGCGTCGCCAGCGCCCCGAGGCGATCGATCACGGTCGCGGCAGCCGTGCGGTCGTTGCACACCAAGAGCATGTCGCAACCGGCACCGAGTGCCCGCTCGGCGCGGGTGAGGACATCCCCGTACCCGGCCGCCCCGCCCATTGACAGATCGTCGGTGAACACCGCGCCCTGAAAGCCGAGCTCCCCGCGCAGCACCCCGGTGACCCAGCGCCGCGAGAAGCCCGCCGGCTCGGCATCCACCGCCGGGAACAGCAGATGACCCACCATCACCGCCGGCAGGCCGTTGGCGATCAGACGCCGGTACGGCAGCAGATCCCCGTCGATGTCGGCCAACTCGCGACGATCGACCGGCAGCGTGGCATGCGAGTCGGCCGTGACCGCGCCGTGCCCCGGGAAATGCTTGGCGGTGGCCGCCATGCCCGCCTCGCGCATGCCCTGCACGTAGGCGAGCGCGAGCTGACTGACGATGCGCGGCCGGCTGTGCAACGCCCGATCGGTGATGAAGCTGACGCCGTAGTCGATGTCGACGCACGGTGCGAACGACAGGTCCACCCCGCAGGCGAGCAGTTCCGCGGCCATCAGCCAGCCCATGCTGCGCGCCAGTTCAACGCCGCGCCGCTCATCGAGGTCGTACTCCCGGCCGATGCGCCGGGCGGCCGGCAGCGCGGAGAATCCCTCCCGGAAACGCTGCACGCGCCCGCCCTCGTGATCGACCGCGACCAGAAGCGGTGGGCTGCGCACGGCGTGGATGGCCGCGACGAGTGCTGCGAGCTGCGCCGGCTCGGCATAGTTGCGCGCGAACAGGATCACCCCGCCGACCCGCGGATGGGCGAGGAGCTCGCGCTCCTCGGCCGTCAGTTCGGTCCCCGTCAGGTCGATCATCAGCGGGCCGAGGCTCATGCGCATGTGCCTCAGGGTCCGGCGAGCAGCGCCAGCGACTCGACGTGCCCGGTGTGCGGGAACATGTCGATGATGCCGGCGGCCTCGAGCGCAAACCCATGCTCATGCACCAGCACGCCCAGGTCGCGGGCGAGACTGCCCGGATGGCAGGAGATGTACAACACCCGCCGCGGCCGCAGCGCCGCCACGGTGGCGAGCATCTCGCGCGCCCCGACCCGCGGCGGATCGAGCAACACGTGGCTGTACGGGCCGCGCAGCCACGGGGTCTGCGGGTCGGGTGGATGCGACAGATCCGCGACGTGAAACGCGGCGTTGGCGATCCCGTTGCGTGCGGCATTGCCGCGCGCACGCTCAATGAGCGCCGCCTCACCTTCAACCCCAACGACCCGCGCGCCGGAGCGCGCGAGCGGCAGGGTGAAGTTGCCCAGACCGCAGTACAGATCGAGCACCGTATCGCCCGGTCCGCAGCCGAGCAGCTCGACCGCACGGGCCACGAGCGCGCGGTTGACCGGACCGTTGATCTGCACGAAGTCGCTCGGCATGAATTGCAGCCGCAGATCGAACTCGGGCAGCCGGTAGTACAGCGGCTCGAGCGAGGCGGTTGGGTCGAGCGGCTCGATGGTCTCAAGGCCCCCCGGCTGCAGGTACAGGCGCGCCCCGCGCTCCAGCGCGAAAACGCGCAGCCGCTCGCGGTCGTGCGCCGAGGGCGGGCTCAGCACACGCAGCACGAGCGCCGTGGCGTTATCAGCGACGGCGACCTCGATCTGGGGCAGCTGCTGGCGGATGTCGAGCGTCGCGATGAGCTCGGCGAGCGGCGTGATCCACTCCCCGACCGGCGGGCTCAACACCTCGCAGCGCTTCAGGTCCGCTACGTACGGCGCGCTGCGCTCGCGGAAGCCGACCACCACGCGGCCCTTCTTGGGCACGAACTTCGCTCCGAGCCGCGCCCGGCGCCGGTAACCCCAGGCCGGGCCGGTGAGCGGCTCGAACCAGTGCGGACAGTCCACTCGGGCCAGACGCTCGAGATTGTCGGCGAGCTCGGTCTGCTTCATCGCCCGCTGCGCCTCGCTCGAGAGGTGCTGCAGCACGCAGCCGCCGCAGACCCCGAAATGCTCGCAGCGCGGGCTGACGCGCGTCGCGGCGGGCTCGAGCACCTCGAGCAGCCGCGCCTCGTCATGACCGCGGTGGCGGCGCGTGCGCACGAAGCGCACCGTCTCACCGGGTAGCGCGCCGGGAATGAACGCCGTCTTGCCCTCGCGCACGATGCCCTCGCCCTCGTGCGTCAGTGCGCTCACGCGCGCGCATTCCTCGCGTACCGGCTCACCGCGCACCGTACCCGCTCCGCTCACGCGAGGGCCTCCCAGGCGCGCAGAAACTGCCCGAAGTGCGGCTCCTCGCCGGCGCGCAGCAGCGCACGCACCCGCTCGAGCTCCTCGGCGTGTGCCGCGGCGGTGAGCCGCCCGCGCAGCAGCTCGAAGCGCAGGTACACCAGGTAGGTGTTGAGCACGTCGGTCTCGCAGTAGCGGCGGATGCCGGCGAGGTCCCCGGCCTGGTAGGCGTCCCAGACCTGCGCACCGGAGAAGCCGAGTTTGCCCGGCAGGCCGAGCAGCTGCGCGATGTGCTCGAGGGAGACGCGTCCGCGCCCCTGGAACCCCGACAGCACGTCCATCAGATCGATGTGGCGCCAGTGAAAGCGGCTGAGGTAGTTGTTGTAGCGAAACGCCGGGTCCGACTCGCCCGTCTCCCAGTAGCGGTGCGCCTGCAGCCCGGCGGCGAGCGCGCGGTAGTTCAGCACCGGCAGATCGAAGCCCGAGCCGTTCCACGACACCAGTTCCGGCGAGAAGCGCTCGATACCATCGAAGAACCGCTCGATCAGCTCGCGCTCCGGGGAGTGCTCATCGCCGAGGCTCCACACCTTCAGCGTATCGCCCCGGCGCAGCACGCACGAGATCGCCACGACCCGGTGCTGCTCGTGCGAGAGGAACTCCGAGCCCGACGCCTGGCGGCGCAGCGAATACATGGCCTTGGCGACGGCGGCGTCGCTCAGGCCCTCGAGCCCGTAGAGGCGCCGCCCGAGCGCCACGTCCGGGACGGTCTCGATGTCGAATACCAGACAATTGATCAAGTCAACACTTCCCCGTGACGCGCGCGCGGCGCGGACTATTGTGCCCTGAGCAGAACCGCCACCGCCACGACCAGCCCCGCCTCATCGGTGAGCGTCACGTGGCCTTCGCCGATGCCGAGCGCGCGGCGCACCTGCTCGCCGCGCTCGGAATAGACGACCTCGGGCTTGCCGAGCCGGTTCTGGACGATGCCGACGTCGCGGATCCACACGCCGTGGGCGAACCCGGTGCCCATCGCCTTGACGATGGCCTCCTTGGCTGCGAAACGCATGGCGAGAAAGCGCCGCGGCCGCTGCGTGCGTTCGAGTTGCGAGCGCTCCTCGGGCATCAGCAGCCGCTCGATGAACCGCTCGCCGCGGCGCTCGAGCACCCCGTCGATGCGATCGGCCCTGAGCACATCGATGCCGATGCCGAAGATCATCCGCGCGCGGCCCTCATCAGCGCGCGCATCTCGCGCACGGCCGCCGGCAGCCCGTCGAACACGGCCCGCGCCACAATGGCATGCCCGATGTTCAGCTCGACGAGTTCCGCGATCGCCGCGACCGGCTGCACGTTGTGGTAATCGAGCCCGTGGCCGGCATGCACCTGAAGTCCGAGCCGTGCCGCCAGGCGTGCCGCGCTGGCGAGCCGCTCGAGCTCGCGCGCCGAGGCGGTGCCGCCCGCCTGCGCGTAGGTGCCGGTGTGCAGCTCGATCGCCGGCGCACCGGCGCGCGCGCTCGCCTCGATCTGCTCGGGCTGCGGATCGATGAACAGCGACACCCTGACGCCGTGGGCGCCGAGGCGCTCGATCGCCTCGCGCACCCGCGCCGGCTGAGCCGCCACGTCAAGCCCACCCTCGGTGGTCAGCTCCTGGCGCTTCTCCGGCACCAGGCAGCAGTGCGCCGGCCGCACCGCGCAGGCGAATTCGATCATCTCCCCCGTGACGGCCATCTCGAGGTTCATCGGAACCTTCAGCAGACCGCGCAGCGTGCGCACGTCCGCGTCCTGGATGTGCCGGCGATCCTCGCGCAGATGCAGCGTGATGCCATCGGCGCCGGCCATCTCGGCCGCGAGCGCCGCGTGCACCGGATCGGGATCGCGCCCGCGCCGCGCCTGGCGCAGCGTGGCGATGTGATCGATGTTGACGCCGAGGGCGATCGGGGAATGGGACACGGTGCACTCCGCGCGTGTTTCGCCCCGGATCGGGGCTCAGTCGGACATTTTCCCGTACGCAGGCGCCGGATGCGACCCCCGGCGCACGGCCCGGGCCACCCGCCGGGTGGCGAGCTCCCGCCCCTCGAGGCACTCCGCGAGCGCCGCAGAGAGCAGCACCCGCGCGTCCGCGCGGGTGCGTGCCTCGGACAGGTCGCCCGCCGCGAGCGCACGCAGCGACTCGCCCGCGAGCGCTCCGGGCTCGTCCTCGCGCACCCGGTACAGACCCTGCGCCGGCCGGAAGCGGTAGAAGCCTCCGCGCTCGATCGGCGCGCCACCGGACTCGACGGCGAGCTCGAGCCCGTAGCCGACCCCGCCGAGCAGGGTGAGCTCGAACCGGCGCAGCGCCGCCTCGGCGTCGCTCGCCTCGTGCAGCCGATCGAGGGTCTGCGCGTAGGCGTCGTAGAGCTCCGGGGCCGCATCGTGCCGCAGCGTGAGCTTCAGCAGCAGCTCGTTGAGATAGAAGGCGCTCATGACGCTCGCGGCGGGCAGCGCCGCGCCCGGCGCGAGGCACTCCGCGCCGGTGAGCTGGCCGGCCTCGCGTCCGAGCACGAACGACAGCAGCAGCGGCTGGAAGGGCTGCAGCACTGCCGCGAGGCGTGCCTTCGGTCCACGCACCCCGCGCGCGAACAGCGTCAGGCGTCCGTGCTCGCGCACCAGGACCTCGAGGATCCGACCGGTTTCGCGGTACGGGCGGTGATGCAGCAGGTAGCCCGGCGCGAGCAGCACCCGGCGGGCCTGAGCGCTCACGGCTCGAGGTCCAGTTCCTTCAGCGCCCGGGCGTTGTCGGCCCAGTGCTCGCGCACCCGGACCCACAGGCGCAGGTGCAGTCGCCGTCCGAGCAGCGCATTCAGCGTCCGGCGCGCGGAGGTGCCGACCCGCTTCAGCCGCTCCCCGCCGGCGCCGATCACGATCGGCTTCTGGCCTTCCCGGTCCACCCAGATGGCCGCATCCACAACCAGCTGCCCGTCCTCCTCGGCCATGCGCTCGATGGCCACGGCGATGCCATAGGGCACCTCCTGGTTCAGCTCCAGGGTGAGCTTCTCGCGCACCGTCTCGGCGATGCGGAACGCCTCGCTGCGGTCGGTGAGCGTGTCGCGCTCGAACAGCGGCGGGGACAGCGGCAGCGCCTCGGCGATGACCTTGAGCAGCGGCTCGAGTCCGTTGGACTTCAGGGCCGAGACCGGCACCAGGGCCCGGAACGGATGGCGCGCGCCGAGCTCGGCCAGAAACGGCAGGAGCCGCTCGCGCGGGTGCACCCGGTCGACCTTGTTCACCACCGCGACCGCCGGCCGCCCCGAACGCTCGATGCGCTCGAGCGCCAGGGCATCCTCGGCGGTCCACTTCAGCGCCTCGACCACCAGCACCGCGACGTCGGCATCGGCGAGCGCCGAGGATGCGGTGCGGTTCATGGCCTTGTTCAGGGCACGCTGCGCGCGGTGGTGCAGTCCCGGCGTGTCGACGAAAGCGATCTGCGCATCGGGGCGCTGCACCAGCCCCAGGATGCGGTGCCGCGTGGTCTGCGGCCGGGGCGTGACGATGCTCACCTTGGTGCCCACCAGGGCATTGATGAGCGTCGACTTGCCGACGTTCGGGCGCCCCACGAGCGCGGCGAACCCGCAGTGCAGCAGCGGTGTGGGGGACTCAGCGCTCAGACTCATCGACTCGGTCAGACAGCATCTCCAGAATTCGTTCGGCGGCTTCCTGCTCGGCGCGGCGGCGGCTCGAGCCCCGCCCGCGCGCGCTCAGGGACAGACTGGGCACCGCGCAGCACACCTCGAAGGTCTGCGCATGCGGCTCACCCTCGACGCCCTCGACAGTGTAGACCGGAAGCGCGAGGGAGCGCGATTGCAGGTGCTCCTGCAGACGCGTCTTGGGATCCTTCAACGCCTCCGGCGGCGGCAGCGCCGCCACGCGCGCGGCGAGGCAGCGCAGGATCAGTCCCTCGGCCGCCTCGAGCCCGGCATCGAGGAATACCGCCCCGCAGAGTGCCTCGAAGGCATCGGCGAGGATCGACTGGCGGCGGAACCCGCCACTTTTGAGCTCCCCGGGGCCGAGCTGCAGCACCTCCCCGAGCCCGAGCTCCCCGGCGACCTCGGCCAGAGGCTCGGCACTGACCAGCCGGGCACGCAACCGGCTGAGGTCGCCCTCGCTGGCCGCGGGGAAGCGCCGGTACAGGTCGCGCGCCACCGCCAGGTTCAGCACCGCATCGCCGAGGAACTCCAGCCGCTCGTTATTCGGGCCGGTCGCGCTACGGTGCGTGAGCGCGGCGCGGAACAGCATCAGGTCGTGCGGCACATACTTGAGCTGCGTGCGCAGCCAGCGCTCGGGCCACTGCGCGCTATCCACCGCCGTTCACGAGCACCGACTTGTCAAAACCCACGCGCAGCGTGATGTGCGCGAACAGCGGCGCGTAGTCGTAGTAGGCCGCCTGCACCTGGTAGCCCGACCCGGAGCGCTGGATGGAGATGTCGCGCACGCTCGGATAGCTGACGCTGTCGATCTCGAAATGGCGCGAGATTGCCGTCTGAATGGCAAACACGCTCGCACCGCCGGTCTGGAACTGCCCCGGCAGCTCCTGCAGCGTGCGCGAAACCTTCAGGTAGTTCAGGTACACCGGCGCCAGGCGCATCCCGGCATACAGGCAGATGGCGAACGGTGTCAGCAGCACCAGCCAGCCGATCAGAGTGATTCCGCGTTCTCGACGCATCGCCACGCCCTCCGTCACTTGATCTTCATGCCGATCCGACTCCAGATCGGTCCGCCCTTACGATGAATGTCCCAATTGAACCAGATATAGGTCGCTTTGCCGACCAGATCCGGCTCCGGCACGAAACCCCAGAACCGGCTGTCGTCGCTGTTGTCGCGGTTATCACCGATCATGACATATTCACCCGGCGGCACCGTGGCGTCGAGGCCCTTCTTGCGCAGCACGAACGCATCCGGCGGCGGTTCGCCCCCGCAGATGTAGCTGCGCGCGTCCGAGCGCGGACACCCCGGCAGAGGATCGAGGGTGACCACGAGCGGCACGGGGCACAGCAGCACCTGGTGCACGTGCGCGCCGAGATCCTCCGTGGCGAGCTGCATGTTCTGGTAGCAGCCGTCGTGGTAGGTGCCGGTCACCGTGAGAGGAATGGGCTTGCCGTTGATGGTCAGACGGTCATCGCGCACCACCACGTGATCGCCCGGCACGCCGGCCACGCGCTTGATCCAGTCCTGGGTCGGATGCAGCGGCGGGCGGAACACCACCACATCGCCGTGCTGCGGCTCGCCGGTGTTGAGGATCTTGGTATGGGTCACGGGCAGACGCAGCCCGTAGGCGAACTTCTCCACCACGATGAAATCGCCATCGAGCAGCGTCGGCATCATCGAGTCGGAGGGGATGCGGAACGGCTCGACGATGAAGGCGCGCACCACGATTACCGCGAGCGCCACCGGGAAGAAGCTGCGCGCGTAATCGACGGTGACCGGCTCGGGCAGCTGGGCCGGATCGCGGCCCGCGAGCCGCGCCATCGCCAGGCGCCGCCGGGCGAGCACGCTGGCGTCGATCAGCCAGACGATGCCGGTCACGGCACAGATGATGAGCAGCACGGCGCTGAAGTTCACCGCCGCGGCGAGCAGCAATCGCACCACCACCGCCACCAACAGCACCGGCAGCAGCCGATAGCACAGGGCGATGAATGGCGGATCGGGCGGCGGCTCGGGTGCGAGCATGCGCCGTGGCCGGTACAGCCAGTCATCGATCACGCACAGCACGCCCACCGGGATCGCCAGCCAGGCGAGAATGACGATCAGCTGCATCACGAACGCGGGCATGTGAACTCCAGGGACACTCTGAGGCGGGCAACGATCGCGCCGGGGCGCGTGGGCGGGGGACGGGTCGCGCGGGACATCTGACCGGTGCGCTACTTGCGGCCCACTTTGAGCACGGCGAGGAACGCTTCCTGCGGAATCTCGACCCGACCGAGCTGCTTCATGCGCTTCTTGCCCTCTTTCTGCTTCTCGAGCAGCTTGCGCTTGCGGCTGATGTCGCCGCCATAGCACTTGGCGAGCACGTTCTTGCGTAGCGCCTTGACCGTGGCGCGCGCGATGATCGCGCTGCCGATCGCCGCCTGCACGGCGACCTCGAACATCTGCCGCGGGATCAGCTCGTGCATCTTGTCCACCAGCTCGCGGCCGCGCTGATAGGCGCTATCGCGGTGCACGATGATCGAGAGCGCATCGACCCGCTCGCCGTTGATCAGGATATCGAGCTTCACCAGCGGCGCGGCCTGGAAGTGCGAGAACTCGTAGTCGAAGGAGGCGTAGCCGCGACTCACCGACTTCAGCCGGTCGAAGAAATCGAGCACCACCTCGGCGAGCGGCAGCTCGTACTGCAGCGAGACCTGCGTGCCGAGGTAGAGCATCTTCTTCTGCGCGCCGCGCTTCTCGGTGCACAGCTGCAGCACCGCGCCGACGTGATCGGGCGGCACGAGGATGTTTGCGGTGATGATCGGCTCGCGGATCTCGTCGATCTCGTTGAGCGGGGGAAGCTTGGCCGGGTTATCGACGTACTGCAGCTTCCCGTCGGTGCGCGCGACCTCGTAGATCACCGTCGGGGCGCTGGTGATCAGCTCCAGGTGATATTCGCGCTCGAGCCGCTCCTGCACGATGTCCATGTGCAGCAGCCCGAGGAAGCCGCAGCGGAAGCCGAAACCGAGCGCCCCGGAGACCTCCGGCTCGTAGTGCAGCGCCGAGTCGTTCAAACGCAGCTTCGAGAGCGCGTCGCGGAAGCTCTCGTAGTCCTCGGAGTTCACCGGAAACAGGCCGGCGAACACCCGCGGCTTGATCTGCCGGAAGCCCGGCAGCGCCGTCTGCGCCGGTCGGCTCTCGAGCGTAATGGTGTCGCCGACGGGCGCGCCGTCGATCTCCTTGATTCCGGCGACGATGAACCCGACGTCACCGGTCCCCAGACGCTGCTCGACCACCGGCTTTGGCGTGAAGCGCCCGAGCCGATCGACGGTGTGCGCCCGCCCGGTGGAGACCACGCGGATCTTATCCCCGGTGGCAAGCCGACCATTGACCACGCGCACCAGCGAGACGACTCCGACGTAGTTGTCGAACCACGAGTCGACGATGAGCGCCTGCAGGGGCGCCTCCGGGTCGCCGCGCGGGGCGGGAATGCGCCGGATCAGCGCCTCGAGCAGCACCTTGACGCCCTCGCCCGTCTTGGCGCTGACGCGCAGCGCATCGTCCGCCTCGATGCCGATGATCTCCTCGATCTCGCGGATCACGCGCTCCGGGTCGGCCGAAGGCAGATCGATCTTGTTGATGACCGGCACCACCTCCAGGCCCTGCTCGATCGCCGTGTAGCAGTTCGCGACGCTCTGTGCCTCGACGCCCTGGGAGGCATCCACCACGAGCAGCGCGCCGTCGCAGGCCGCCAGCGAGCGGGACACCTCGTAGGAGAAGTCCACGTGCCCCGGGGTGTCGATCATGTTGAGCTGGTAGCGCTGGCCGTCGTCGGCGTCGTAGTAGAGCGTGACGCTCTGCGCCTTGATGGTAATGCCCCGTTCCCGCTCCAGGTCCATGGAGTCGAGCACCTGGGACTGCATCTCGCGCTCCTCGAGCCCGCGGCAGACCTGAATGAATCGATCGGCGAGCGTGGACTTGCCGTGATCGACATGAGCGATGATGCAAAAATTACGTATAAGCCGCATGAATCCGGGCCGCGTTCTCTGCCGCGCCAGATTGTCAGCGGCGGGCGGATTATACCTGTTGGACGGCCGGGATTAAGCCCTACCTGCGCGCCGGGGCCGCCGGACCCCTCAGCGCAGCGCCAATCGCCGCCGCAGCGCCTCGCCGTCGAAGCGGAACCGGCACACCAGCTCCTCCCCGAGCAGCAGCACCGGCACCTGCAGCCCATAGCGGCTCTGCAGCTGCGGGTCGCTGTCGACGTCAATCAGCTCCACGGGCGGCAACGGGACCTCGCGACCGAATGCGAGCAGTGCCTCGTGCATCTCCTCGCAGAGCAGGCAGTCCCGCCGGCTCACCAGGCGCAACGCCACGGCGCTCACGGCGGGGACCCCGGGTGGCCCAACGGAACGCCCGGGAGGGAGGCGTAGCCCACCTCGCGGGCCCGCACCGAGTCGGCGATCGAGCGTACGGTACGCGCCGGCGCCTCGCCCACCGCGGTCACGCGGTGGCCG
Organism: Pseudomonadota bacterium; assembly: GCA_021815925.1. Classification (GTDB taxonomy): domain Bacteria; phylum Pseudomonadota; class Gammaproteobacteria; order Steroidobacterales; family Steroidobacteraceae; genus 13-2-20CM-66-19. Next base: position 15,135 of record JAKAZL010000032.1, read on the forward strand.
TCGACGAACGTCGAGAACACGTAGGAGGCGCCCATGTGCGCCGACTCCACCGCCGGGGGATGGGCGGCGTCGGTGCGCACCGGCCGCGACACGAACACCGACACCGAGGCCAGCCCGTCCGTATACACCAGGTGCTCGACCGGCCCGTTCGCCCCCGGCAGGCTCTGGGCGAGGTGGGTCGCCATGTGAAAGCCGGGGGGCAGCCACAGCGCGTTCCACACCAGCGCGCTGCTCTTGGGCGGGACCGCCGTATTGCGCAGCCAGCGGTAGCCGGCCGTCGAGAGGTGCGGCTGGAAGGCCGCATCGGGAATTGTCCGCTCGGTCTTGAGGGTGGCGAAGACGATCTCCTCGATGACGTGACCGCCATCGCGCGCGTCCCACAGCTGGATCTTCAGCGGCATGCCGGCCCGATCGATCCACAGCCGGTAGCCGTAGCGGTACTGATCGCGCGGCATGACCGTGATCAGCCGGGTCAGGTGCCGATCGATGCGCACCTGCGAGCCCTCGTGCAGCGCATAGAAGCGCTCGGTCTGGCGGTTCAGTGCCGGCAGCGTACCGATCAGCGAACTGCTCGGGGGGATACGCTCGACCAGCACCACGCGCTTGTCAGGCAGGTAGCACGTCAGCTTCGAGCCGCTGCGGATGAACTCCCGCCCGGAGCCATCGAGGGACTCGAGCCGCTCGGCGACCACCCCGTCCTTGAGACGGTGAATGATCTTCAGCATCTGCACCTGTCCGCCCTCCCAATGGGCGAAGGTGCCTTCGTAGTTCAGCGTGTTGAGCGCATGGTTCATGCGCTCGAGCCACGCCGCCGGCTGGCCGGCGAGCGCGACCGCGCCACTGAGCGCCCAGGTGATGCCCCAGGCGGCGAGCCGCCCGCTAGCGGGGAGGCGGTGCCGCATGGTCATGCCCCGCCGAGCGCGGATGGGCGGGGGCCGGCGCTCGCGTGCTGAGCGGCTCGCCGACCATCAGCGAAGAGAGCAGACTCCCGCCGCTCATCGGCCAGGCGTAGGCGCTGTGCGCCACGACATAATCGGCCAGCTGCGTCGGGGGCATCAGCGCCATGGGCTGATGCGACAGCGGCGGTACGACATAGCTGTCCGGCGCGCTGGCGGCCGCCGGGGCCGGGCCCGCCGTGCTCACGCGCGCGACTGTCATCGCCGCGGCGCTCACCGGGACGCTCGCCGGGGCGAGATCGCGCCCGCGCAGCCACAGAATCGACAGAGTCGCCACACCGGCGGCCATGGCCGCACCCCCGATCATCCGCACCCACGGGGCGCTCAGTCCGCGCGCCCCGCCGGTCCCGGTGGCCAGCTGCGGCTCATGGGAGAGCGCGGCGTTGACCCGTCCGGCCACTGCGCTCTGCAGCACCACGCCGCGCTCGGAGCGGATCACCGCGCCGATCAGCGCATAGCGGCCCCAGCGCGCCTTGAGCGCCTCGTCCCGCGACAACCGTCGGGCCAGCAGCTCGCACTCCGCCCCCGGCAGCTCGTCATCGAACATTGCGGACAGCTGACTGTCGAGTTCCTCGTTCATCCGAGCTCCTCCGTACGGCCGAGGCCACCCTCGAAGACCTCGCGCAGCCGGTGATCGATGGCCTCGCGGGCGCGGAAGATCCGCGACCGCACCGTGCCCACCGGGCAGCCCATCTGCGCGGCAATCTGTTCGTAGGAGAGCCCCTCGAGCTCGCGCAGGACGATCGCGGTGCGCAGATCCTCCGGCAACTGCTCGATGGCGGCGTTGACGGTCTGGCGGATCTCATCGGTGAGCACCAGTCCTTCAGGGGTCTCGGAATCCTTCAGTCGGCCTTGCATATCGTAGGACTCGTCTATGCTGTCGCGATCGAAGTCGTAATCGACCGGACTGCGGTCTCGGGACACCACCGCGTTCTTCGCGGTGTTGATGGCGATGCGATACAACCAGGTGTAGAACGCGCTGTCGCCGCGAAACTGCGGCAGCGCCCGATAGGCCTTGATGAAGGCCTCCTGGGCGATGTCCTCGGCTTCGGCCGGATTACGAACATAGCGCGTCACCAGCTTGACCAACTTGTGCTGGTACTTCAGTACCAGCGCATCGAAAGCGCCCTTGTCGCCCCGCTGTACCCGGCGAACCAGGCTCAAATCGCTGACATCGGCGCTCATCTGCGCGCCCTCTGCTGCTGAGTAAGGAAGGCCGCTCGCGCCGCGACCTGAATAGACACTGAATCTTTGGATAAGTTCAGATGTCCTCACCTTCCGTGGGTGCCATCTGCTCCCTCGGGTCGATCATGCCGCAAGCCGCCCGTCCCATGCCACCGGTGCGGCGGATCCGCTCGGCGAGCGCCGCCAGATCGGCCTCCTGCGGGACCTCCCCGGCGAGCAGGTAGCCGGCGAGCTGCGGATCCGGCAGCCCGAGCAGCCGCTCCAGCACCTGGCGCTCGAGCGGTCCGGCCGCGGCGAGCGCCTCTGCCGCGTACCGCTCGAGCAGCACGTCCAGCTCCTTCAGCCCCCGCCGGCAGCGCCACAGCAGCCGGCGCCCGTCGGCATCGAGTCCGGTCACGAGCTTCAGCTCTGCCTCTGCACGAGCATCTTTTTGATCTCGGCAATGGCCTTCGCGGGGTTCAGATCCTTCGGGCAGACATCCGTGCAGTTCATGATGGTGTGACAGCGATACAGCTTGAACGGGTCCTCGAGCGCATCGAGGCGCTCGCCGCTCGCCTCGTCGCGGCTGTCGATGATCCAGCGGTAGGCCGCCAGCAGCGCCGCCGGACCGAGGTAGCGGTCGCTGTTCCACCAGTAGCTCGGACAGGCCGTCGAGCAGCACGCGCACAGGATGCAGGCGGCGGGCCGGTCGATCTTCTCCTGATCCTCCTTCGATTGCAGCCGCTCGCTGTCCGGCGGCGCCGGCGTATGCGTCTGCAGCCAGGGCTTGATCGAGGCGTACTGGGCGTAGAACTGGCTGAGCTCGGGCACCAGGTCCTTCACCACCGGCATGTGCGGCAGCGGGTAGATGCGGATCTGCGCGCCCAGATCGTGCATCGAGGTCGTGCAGGCGAGACGGTTCAGTCCGTCGATGTTCATCGCGCACGAGCCGCAGATGCCCTCGCGGCAGGAGCGGCGGAAGGTGAGCGAGGCATCGATGCTGCCTTTGATGCGGATCAGCGCATCGAGCACCATCGGGCCGCAATCGGCGGTGTCGAGCTCAAAGGTGTCGAGGCGCGGGTTCTCCCCGGAGGACGGGTCGAAGCGGTAAATGCGAAACGTGCGCACCTCGCGCGCGCCGGCGGGCGCCTTGTGGGTCACCCCGGTGCGGATGCGCGAGTTGGGAGGCAGTCGGAACTCAGCCATCGGAAACCCTTGCTCAGTAAGTACGCGCCTTCGGCGGGACGGTCTGCACCTCGTCGGTGAGCGTGTTCAGGTGCACCGGTCGGTACTCGAAGCGCACCCGGCCCGGTCCCTCGACCGACACCAGCGTGTGCTTCATCCAGTTGTGATCATCGCGGTTGGGGAAGTCCTCGCGCGCGTGCGCCCCGCGGCTCTCGGTGCGGTTGCCCGCCGAGTGGATCGTCGCGGTCGCCTGCAGCAGCAGGTTCTCCAGCTCCATCGTCTCCATCAGGTCGGTGTTCCAGATCAGCGAGCGGTCGGTGACCTGCACGTCGGCGAAGGACTCGAAGGTCTGCGTGAGCTTGCGTGCGCCCTCGGCGAGGGACTCCCCGGTACGGAACACGGCCGCATCGAGCTGCATGATCTTCTGCATCTCCAGACGGATCTCGGCGGTCGGGCGCGTGCCGCGCGCGTTGCGCAGCCGGTCGAGTCGCGCCACCGCGCTCTCGTGCGCGTCCTTGGCGAGCGGCGCGTGGCGCGTGCCGGGCTTGATCAGCTCGGCGCAGCGGCGCGCGGCCTGCCGGCCGAACACCACCAGATCGAGCAGCGAGTTCGAGCCGAGCCGGTTCGCCCCGTGCACCGACACGCAGGCCGCCTCGCCGACGGCCATCAGGCCGGGCACCACGCTGTCGGGATTGCCGTCCTGCGCCCGCACCACCTCGCCGTGGTAATTACACGGAATGCCGCCCATGTTGTAGTGCACGGTGGGCTGCACGGGGATGGGCTGGCGCGTCACGTCGACGCCGGCGAAGATGCGCGAGGTCTCGGCGATGCCGGGCAGGCGCTCGTGGATCACCTCGGGCCCCAGGTGCTCGAGGTGCAGGTGAATGTGATCGTGCTCCGGACCGACGCCGCGACCCTCGCGGATCTCGATGGTCATGGCGCGGCTCACCACGTCGCGCGAGGCGAGATCCTTGGCGTTCGGCGCATAGCGCTCCATGAAACGCTCGCCCTTGGCGTTGGTGAGGTAGCCGCCCTCCCCGCGTACGCCCTCGGTGATCAGGCAGCCGGCCCGGTAGATCCCGGTCGGGTGGAACTGCACGAACTCCATGTCCTGCAGCGGCAGCCCGGCGCGCAGCACCATGGCGTTGCCGTCCCCGGTGCACGAGTGCGCCGAGGTGCAGGAGAAATACGCCCGGCCGTAGCCGCCGGTGGCGAGGATCGTCATGTGCGCGCGGAAGCGGTGCAGCTTGCCCTCGGTCATATCGAGCGCCAGCACGCCACGGCAGACCCCGTCCTGCATGAGCAGATCGAGGGCGAAGTACTCCACGAAGAAGGCGGCCGAGCGGCGGATCGACTGCTGGTAGAGCGTGTGCAGCAGCGCGTGCCCGGTGCGGTCGGCCGCCGCGCAGGTGCGCTGGGCGATGCCCTGGCCGAAGTGCGTGGTCATCCCGCCGAAAGGCCGCTGATAGATCCGCCCCTCGCCGGTGCGCGAGAACGGCACGCCGTAGTGCTCGAGCTCGATCACCGCCGCAGGGGCCTCCTTGCACATCAGCTCGATGGCGTCCTGGTCGCCGAGCCAGTCCGATCCCTTGACCGTGTCGTACATGTGCCAGCGCCAGTCGTCCTCGCCCATGTTGCCGAGCGCGGCGCTGATGCCGCCCTGCGCGGCCACCGTGTGGCTGCGGGTCGGAAACAGCTTGCTGATGCAGGCGGTCGAGAGTCCGGCCTCGGCGAGTCCGAGCGTGGCGCGCAGTCCCGAGCCGCCCGCCCCGACGACGATGACGTCGTAGGTATGATCAATGATTTCGTATGCGCTCATGCGGCGCCTCCCAACGCCACCTTCAGGATCGCGAACACGCCGGCGGCCGCGGCGAGTACGTGCAGATAGTTCGACAGCGCGAGCGCGACGATGCGCGCGCCGCGGTTGGCGACGTAGTCCTCGATCACCACCCGCACCCCGAGCTGGGAATGCCAGGCCGCCGTCACGACCAGCAGCAGCAGCAGCAGCGCCGTGGAGTCCTCGTGCAGCCACAGCCGCACCGTCGCGTAGTCGAGCGAGGGCAGCGAGAGCAGCGAGACCAGAAACCAGATCGCCAGCGGCGCCAGCGCCACGGCCGTCAGGCGCTGCACCCACCAGTGGTGCACGCCCTCCTTGGCCGCGCCGCGCCCGAGCACCTCACCCAACGGGGTACGCAGGCTCATGATGCGTGCCCCCGCAGCAGCCACAGTGCGAGCGCGGCGAACAGCACCGCACTCGCGACCAGCACCAGGTAGGCGCTGGCGCGCGACTGCGCGCGCTCCAGGCCGCGGCCGGTGTCCCACACCAGGTGGCGCACGCCGGCGCACAGGTGGTAGGAGAACACCGCGAGCAGCGCAAGCCACAGGAGCTTGACGATGCCGAGCCCGAGCAGCGCCTCGGCGCGCGCGTAGGCGGCCGGTCCGGCCGCGGCGGCCAGCAGCCAGTACACGAGCACGATCAGCCCGAGCGCGAGCACCAGTCCGGTGGCGCGGTTCAAAACGGAGGTGAGCAGCGTGTAGCGGTGCATCCGGTACACGGACAGGTGTGGCGAGGTAGGTCGTTCGGCCATGGCTACTCGGGGAGTTCAGAAATCGATACAGCGGCCCTGGCGCTCCCAGTCGCCGAAGCGCGTCGGCTCCGGTCCCGGTGGGCCACCGATTTCGCGCGGTACGCTGGGGGGGACTGCGGCGGCTGCGGCCGCCGGGCCTGCGGGCGCGCCGGCTTGCGTCGTGCTCGGCGGCGGGGCCTGGGTGGAATCGTCCTGCATGTGCGGCCAGTTTGCCAGAATCGCCCTGTCCCCGCCACGGCACAGCCTGCCCCCGAACGAGCTCCCGGGCTATGATTAATGCTATGAATTCCGAACTGCATCGCACTGCGCTCGAGGATCTCGGCGTGCTGCGCATCGCCGGCCCCGACGCGCTGCGCTTCCTGCAAGGACAGCTGTCGAGCGATGTGACGCGCATCGCGCCCGGACAGGCGCCGCTCGCCGGTTATCACAATCCCCAGGGCCGCACGATCGCGCTGCTGCGCCTCGTGGCGCTCGCCGAGGGCGAGCTGCTCGCGCTGCTGCCGCGCGAGCTCGCCGCGGGCGTGGCGCAGCGGCTGGCGAAGTACGTGTTGCGCGCCAAGGTCGCCATCGCCGAGGTGTCGCACCAGTGGCGCGTGAGCGCGCTCGCCCCGGCGGGGGAGCTGACCCTCGGCGAGCCGGCCGGTGCCGAGTGCGCGCCGGGCGGCGCCGGGCAGCCGATCCGCCTCACGCTCGGGGAGCAGCCGGCGCGCTGGCTCGAGCTTGCGCCGCGCGAGACCGCGAGCCGCCACGACCCGGCGGCGCGCGAGCAGTGGCGGCTGCTCGAGATCCGCGCGGGCATCCCGCAGGTGTACGCGGCGACCTCCGAGCGGTTCGTTGCGCAGATGTTGAATCTCGATGTGCTCGGGGCGATCGCCTTCGACAAGGGCTGCTACAGCGGCCAGGAGGTCATCGCCCGGGCGCACTACCGCGGCCGCGTCAAACGGCGCGCACAGCGCTTCCGCTCGCTCTCCCCGCTCACGCTCGCCCCCGGGGATAGCGGCGTGTTGCCGGATGGGCGCGCCTTCGAGGTGGTGCACGGGGCGAGTCTGCCCGATGGGCGCTGCGAGTTCCTCGCGGTGGCGCCGCTTGAGCTCCCCGAGAGCGCCACGCCCGGCGAGGCGCCGAGCGTGGCTGCCGAGCCGCTCGAGCTGCCTTACGCGCTCGCTCCGTAGCGCGGCCGACTACAGATCGATCAGGGTCACTTCCTCGGGGCTGATCGGCCGCTCGAGAAAGCGCGCACCGATGCGCGCGAAGCGCTCCGGGGCGTCGGTCGCGAGCAGGCGCAGAGTGCCCGCAGCGCCGCCGTCCGCGAGTCCCGCCGCCGTGAGCGTCTCGCGCACGCGGCGCGCGGTGGTCTCGGCCGAGTCGACGATGCACACCTCGGGACCGACCGCGGCCCGGATGGCCCCGACCAGCATGGGGAAATGCGTGCAGCCGAGCACCAGCGTGTCCGGCGCCGGCGCGGACGAGGCGAACAGCGGATCCAGGTAATGATGCGCGAGCGCCTCGGCGATCGGCCCCTCTGCCAGACCCTCCTCGGCGAGCGCGACGAACAGCGGGGCCGCACGCGCCTGCACGTCGGCCTCGGGCCGGCCGCGGCGGATCGCCTGCTCGTAGGCGCGCCCGCGCACCGTGCCCTCGGTGGCGATGACGGCGATGCGCCCGGAGCGCGAGGCGGCGCACGCCGCCGCGGCGCCCGGCTCGATCACCCCGATCACCGGCACCGGGGCGATGTGCGCGCTAACCGCCGGCAGACCGACCGCCGAGGCGGTGTTGCAGGCCACCACCAGGCACTTGATGTCGTAGCCGGTGAGCGCCTCGGCGGCCTGCAGCGCATAGCGCGCCACGGTCGCGGGGCTCTTGGTGCCGTACGGCAGGCGCGCGGTATCGCCGAGGTAGACGAACGACTCGAGCGGCAGCTCGCGCAGCAGCGCCTTCAGCACCGTCAGGCCGCCGACACCCGAATCAAACACCCCGATCATGTGCGCGGCGCGGCCGCGGACCGACGAGCGCCGCGCTGCGGCCTCACGCGCTCTCCGGACGCAGGTGCGGGAAGAGAATCACGTCGCGGATCGAGGCCGAGTCGGTGAAGAACATCACCAGCCGGTCGATGCCCACCCCGAGCCCGGCAGTCGGGGGCATGCCGTACTCGAGCGCGCGCACGTAGTCGGCGTCGTAGAACATCGCCTCCTCGTCGCCGCGATCCTTGCGCGCCACCTGGGCACGGAAGCGCGCCGCCTGGTCCTCCGGATCGTTGAGCTCGGAGAACCCGTTGGCGAGCTCGCGCCCGGCGATGTACAGCTCGAAGCGGTCGGTGACGAACGGGTCCTGGTCATTGGCGCGCGACAGCGGGGAGACCTCCGCCGGGTGCGCGCACACGAAGGTCGGATCGAGCAGCGTGTGCTCGACGGTCTTCTCGAAGATCTCGATCTGCAGCTTGCCCGGACCGTCGTGCGGCTGCACGGGGATGCCGAGCCGCTCGCACACCGAGCGCAGGTAGAGCGGCTCGCGCAGCGCCGAGCGATCCAGAGCGCTGTTGTGCTCGAGGATCGCCTCCTCGATCGTCACGCGGCGGAACGGCTTGGCCAGATCGTAGCGGCGGCCCTGGTAGGTGAGCTGCTCCGCGCCGTGCACCGACTGGGCGAGCCCGCGGATCGCCTTCTCGATCCAGTCCATCAGGTCGCGGTAGTCGGCGTAGGCGAGGTACAGCTCCAGCATCGTGAACTCGGGGTTGTGCTGGGTCGAGAGCCCCTCGTTGCGGAAGTTGCGGTTGATTTCGTAGACGCGCTCGAATCCCCCGACCACCAGGCGCTTCAGGTACAGCTCCGGGGCGATGCGCAGGTACATCTGCTGGTCGAGCGCGTTGTGATGCGTGACGAACGGGCGGGCGCTCGCCCCGCCGGGGATCGGCTGCATCATCGGCGTCTCGACCTCGATGAAATCGAGCGCATCGAGGAAGTCGCGCAGGTAGCGCACGATGCGCGCGCGGGTGCGGAACACGTTGCGGCTCGTCTCGTTGACGATCAGGTCGACGTAACGCTGCCGGTAGCGCGTCTCGACGTCGGCGAGCCCATGCCACTTGTCCGGCAGCGGGCGCAGCGACTTCACCAGCAGCCGCAGCCGCTCGACCCGCACGGTGAGCTCCCCGGTCTTGGTGCGAAACAGCTGGCCGCTCGCCCCGAGGATGTCCCCGGCGTCCCAGCCCTTGAACGCCTCGTAGAGCTCGGCGCCGAGTG
>JAKAZL010000033.1 GCA_021815925.1 Pseudomonadota bacterium
GCGGGTGACGCCCCCGGACTATTCAAAGGGTGCGCCCGCGCGGTGAGCGGCCGGACGAAAACCGGGCCGCCTGCGCGCTGCGCACTGCATCGAGCGCGCTGGCGAGGTTTTGGCCCGGTGTCTGGGTGTCGCTATTTCCGGGGCCGGTGTGCAGTCGGGCCGACCCGAGAAAGGCCGGCGATTCTATGAAGGGGGGACGGGAGTGTCAACCGAAACGGAGCAGGAAGCGGCTTCCCCGGAGCGCGGCGGGCCCGAAAACGCCCTCCGGGGCCCTCCCGGGCCGCCCGCCCCCCGGGTCGCCGTAACCGCGGCCGTCGCCGCAGCCCCCCCCTGGGACGCCCCGGAGCCGGTCCATCCGCCCCCGCCGCCGGCCCTGTCGGTCGGCCGGGCCCACCGCCATGCGCCCGGCTGCCCGCAGCGGACGGCGGCGCGGATGATAGATTAGGCGGGCCCGCTCGGGGCATAAAAACGCCGGACCCACGGCCGCGACCCATGAAAGAGCTGATCCTGCGCATCTACGATCACGCCATCGACGTGATCGTCATCGGCTTGGTGCTGGTCATGATCGTCGTAATGGGCTTTGCGCTCTTCGACGTGCTGCTGGACGTCTGGCGCCTGATTCCCGACCTGAAGACCAACACCGTCAGTGCAGATGACTTCCGCGACCTGATCGTGAACGTGCTGAGCGCGTTCGTCCTCATCGAGCTGTTCAACACGTTCACCGGCTACGCCAAGACCCACCACGTGCACCTGACGCAGCTACTCGATGTCACGGTGGTCTTCGCCCTGCGCGAATTGCTGGTCAAGATCTACGCGAACTCGCTCTCGAGCGGACAGCTGATCGCCCTGTGCGTGACGGTGATCCTGCTGGTCATCGCCCGCAGCCTCACCGGGCGGCTGCGGCCGCAGGGAAGCGGCTAGCGGTTCCCGGGCAGCCCACTGCCCGGCCGGCCATCCGGTCCGCTCGAGTCCGCAGCGCGGGGCCGGTCGTAGCGGGCGGCGAACGTGCCGTCGATGATCCGACCCACGCCGACCGCAATCACCACCAGTCCCCACCAGTAGCCGTTGCCACCCTGCTCCCACAGAGCCACCATGATGGCCACGCCGACCAGCAGCGTCCCCACGCCGCTGCGGCGCCGGCAGAAGGCATACCCCCCGAGCCCGACCGGAGTGTCCTGAAAGAACTGCGGCGGCACCGGCGGCAGCTCGATGCCCTTCTCGATCGCCGCCATGCGCTCGGCGTGATGCATCTGCAGGAACTCCCGTTTGCGGCGGCTGTGCAGGTACAGGGAGAACATGGCAAAGCCGATGCCCATGACGATGGCCGCGATGGCGATCATGTCGCCGCCGATTTCACTGATGATCCGGTGCATGAATGGACTCCGCAGGTGTCGTGCTGCACCCTTGATACCCGGGCGCCGCGCGGGCGGTTTCATCCGCCGCAGCAGAATTTGAAACCACGCTCGGGCCGCCGGGGTATCAACTGCGTCGACTCAAGGGTGAGCCATGCGCCAAGCGCTCCCCGCCCCGAGCGGGCGGGACCAGGACATCGTCGAGCTGCTGCAGCAGGGCCGCCCCGAACCGGCATTCACGGCGCTGCTGGAGCGCTATGAGGGCAAGGTGTACCGCCTGTGCTGCGCGCTGCTCGGGGAGCACGCCCAGGCCCAGGATGCGGCCCAGGACAGCCTGGTGAGGGTCTGGCGGGCGCTCGGGCGCTACGACGGCCGCGCCTCGCTGTCGAGCTGGATCTATGCGATCACGCGCAACCGCTGTCTCACGGCGCTCTCGCGGCGGCGGCCCACGGACTCGCTCGAGGCGTTACTGCAGGAGGGCGATGAAGCGCACCTCGGCCTCGCGCACGCCAGCGACGCCGCGGACCCCGATGAGCGGTCGCGACGCCTGCTCGAGCTGGTGGATCTACTACCCGAGCGGTCGCGCCAGGTTTTGCGGCTCTACTACTTCGAGGAGCGCTCCGTGGCCGAGGTGGCCGCCATGCTGGGTTGCCCGCAGGGCACAGTGAAAACGACGTTGTTTCGCGCGCGGGCGGCGCTGAGCGGCCTGCTCGAGCGGCGCGGACTGGCCGACCCGACCTACTGGAGGGAGCTCGAGACATGAACCATCAGGGTGCCCATCCGGGATGGGATGACGCGCTCGACTCGGCCCTGCGCCGGGCGTTGCCCGCCCCGCCGCTACCGCGCGACTTCCGCGCACGCCTCGCGGCGGCACGGTCGGCAGCCGAGCTCGGCGACCGCGATGCGAGTGCCGCGCTGCGTGCGCGGCTCGAGCGCGAACAGCGCGAGCAGCTGGCCGAACTCGAGAACGAATTCGTGCGCGTGCGGCGCGGGACGCTTGGAACGTTGCTCGGCGTGGCGTTTGCCGCCGGCGCGGCGGCCGCCGTTGCCATGCCCTGGCTGCGCGCGCATCTGGGCTCGCACGTCCATGTCGCGATCACCTGGGGCGGGGTGGCGGTCGGGCTCGGCATCGTGGCCGTGTCACTCGGCGGGTGGCTGCAGACGCCGAACCGGTAGGGCGCGTTGCGCACTGCGGCTCTGCGGGGCGGGCGGTCGATGGCGTATCATCCGGGCTCATAACAGCCCCACCGACACACTCCCCAGCCGATGTCCGGACCCGCATTCCCCTCGAACCGCCCGCCACCGCTGCGTCTGCCGGGAGGCTGGCTGATCGGGCTGATCCCGCTGATCTGGCTGGCCGGCCTCGGCATCTGGATCGTGGTCCGCTGGTCGCACCTGCCCCCCATGATCCCCATCCACTGGAACTTCCGGATGGGCGTGCCGGACTTCTGGGTGCGGCGCACCGTCCGGGCCATGCTCTCGGTGATGGGTACGATGAGTGCCATCTGCCTGGCCTTCATCGCGCTCGCCTGGCTGATGCTGCAGCAGCCGCCGCAGATCTCCCAGGGCTGGATCGCCGCAGAGCGGACATTCCGCCGCCACACCGCGCTGCTGATCGTCGCATCTGCCTGGTTCGTGGCCTTCTGGCCCGCATTCACCGTCCTGCCGCTGTCCGTGGATGCGTTCCGCGCCTGGATGGTGTTGTTTGCCGCAACCTTGCTCACGGGCGTGGTCGCGCTGCTGCGCTCCGGCATCCGCATGTACCACGACCAGCACGGGGTTCAGGCGCGCGGCGCGCACACGCCAGGCGCAGACGAGGGTCGCTGGTACGGTCCGTTCTACGTCAACCGACGCAATCGCGCGCTGCTGGTCTCCAAGCGGTTCGGCGCCGGCTACACGTTCAACTTCGCCAACCCCTGGGCCTGGGTCCTGCTCGTGGCGCTCCTCGGGGCGGCAGTCATCTTCACCCGATTCCTCAGGCGATGAGCCCTGTCGGCCCTGCCCGCGGCCGGGACCGCACTGACGGATGCGGCTATTTCCGTCGAAGCGCGCACGTTTTTTGCGAATCGCCCCCTGCCATGCCACCCGCCGTCATGGCATGATGCCGCGCGCAACAGGATCCCCCGGGCCGTCTTCCACGCCACTTCGCCGGCCCGGTACAGGCCCCTGGGCGTTACGGTGACCGGCTCGCGCACACGAAGACCAACGAGAACGACCCGATGAGCACACGCGGCTCTGGACTGCTCGCGCTGACCTTAATCAGTTTTCTCATCGGCGGCCTCGGCACCCGTGCCGACGCGCACGCCCTGCGGCGCCATACCGTGACGCATCGCGCAGTGCGCCATCGCCCGCGACGCATCAGCCACCCCTACGTGCGCTCCCGCGAAGCGCTGGTCTACGATGCCACCCGCGCGCGGGTGCTCTATGCGAAGCACTCGACGGGCGTCACCCCCATCGCCTCAATCACCAAGCTGATGACCACGCTGGTGGTGGCCGAGGCGCGCCAGCCGCTCGGCCAGCGCCTGCACATCACCCGCGCGGATTGGACGCCGTATTCGCATCTGCCGATCGGCATCTGGCTGACGCGGGCGCAGCTGTTCCATCTGGCCCTGATGTCCTCGGAGAACCGGGCCGCACGGACGCTGTGCAACAACTATCCGGGCGGTCTGCCCGCCTGCATCCGGGCGATGAACGCCAAGGCGCGCGCGCTCGGCATGACCCATACGCACTTCGTCGAGCCGACGGGCCTTTCGGCGCAGAACGTCTCGACGCCCGGGGATCTCGCCAAGCTGGTGCTGGCCGCCGCGCACAACCGCGTCATCCGCCGCTACTCGACCAGCGCGGGATACACCGTCCGCGACGGGCGCTGGCGGCTGCCGTACTACCCGACCGATCCGCTGGTGCGCGACCGGTGGTGGCACATCGTGGTGCAGAAGACCGGCTTCACCGACCTCGCCGGCCAGTGCCTGGTGCTGGATACCTTCATCGACCACCACGACATCGTCATGGTGCTGATGCACTCCTGGGGCAAATACACCCGGACCGCCGATGCCCGGCGGGTCAAGCAGTGGCTGGAAGCAAACCTCGCCCGGCACCACTGGCAGACCGTCGCCGAACGCATGTAAACGGCAGGCGGTGCCGATGAGCGGCGCTATCCCTGCCGCTGCACTCGAGCGCTTCGTGCGCGCCCAGGATCCGCTGATGACACAGGTGCGCGCCGAGCTCGCCTCGGGCCGCAAGCGCGGCCACTGGATGTGGTTCGTGTTCCCGCAGCTGCGCGGTCTGGGCTCGAGCCCGATGGCCGAGCATTACGCGATCGCCTCGATCGAGGAGGCCATCGACTATCTGCGCCATCCCGTCCTGGGCGCGCGGCTTGCCGACTGCGCTGCGACGGTCAACGCGGTACGCGATACACCGATCGGGACGATCTTCCCGTATCCCGACGATCTGAAGTTCCACTCCTGCATGACGCTGTTCTCCCGGGCCGCGCGCCGTGCGGATGCGCCGGCGTACGGCGAGATATTTCACGCCGCGCTCGAGAAGTACTTCGCCGGCCGTCCGGATTCGCGCACGCTCGAATTGCTCGGCGCCGGCGCGGATTGGCCCGCGGGCGCGGACTAGGAACGGGCGAGCCGTTGCGGCCCTACGGGATCAGCACGGTCGAGCCGGTGGTCCGGCGCGCCTCCAGATCCCGGTGCGCCTGGGCGGCATCGGCGAGCGCATAGCGCTGGCCGACCCGCACGCGCAGCACGCCCTTCCTGACGGCCGCGAACATCTCACGCGCCGCAGCATCGAGCTCCTCGCGGCGGGCGATGTAGTTGAACAGCGTCGGACGCGTCAGGAACAGCGAGCCGCGCCGGCTGAGCTCGAGCGGACTGACCGCCGGCGGCGGCCCGGACGCGTTGCCGTAGGAAACCATCAAGCCAAGCGGGCGCAGGCAGTCGAGGGAGTCCATGAAGGTGTCGCGGCCGACCGAGTCATACACGACGGCCACGCCCTCCCCGCGAGTCAGGCGGCGGACCTCCGGGGCCAGTGGAGCGCGGCCCGAGAGCAGGACGTGGCGGCAGCCGAGCTTGCGCGCCAGCTCAGCTTTCGCCTCACTGCCCACCACGCCGATGACCTTGGCGCCGAGCGCCTTGGCCCACTGCGTCAGCAATGATCCGACGCCGCCGGCGGCGGCATGCACGAGGATCGACTCGCCGGCGCGCACGCGATGCGTGCGGCGCAGGAGAAAGTGCGCCGTCAGCCCCTTCAGCATCAGCGCCGCGGCCTGTTCGTCCTCGACGCCCCGAGGAATCCTGACCAGCCGCGTGACCGGCAGGTTGCGCAGCTCGCAGTACGCGCCCGGACGGGTGCTGACGTAGGCGACCCGCTCGCCCACCCGGAACCCGCGCGCATTGCGCCCGAGCGCCGTGATCACCCCGGCGGCCTCCCATCCCGGGGTGGCGGGCAGCTCGCCCGGATACAACCCGGTGCGCTCGTAGACGTCGATGTAGTTCAGCCCGATTGCCGTGTGGCGGACCTGTGCCTCGCCGGCAGCCGGTTTGTCGATCGGCAGGTCCTCCTCGCGCAGAACCTCCGGCCCGCCGTGCTCATGAATTCGGATGCAGTGCATAGCTGTCCTTCCGGGGCGGCGCACGCTGCGCCGCCAGCCGACTCTACACCCGCCGGCTGCGCCGTTGCGCGGGGGCGCGATCGGCCCGCCTTGCGCGCCGGGCGAGGAACCCCCTACCGTACGGGGGTTCCGACCCACGGCCAGACCATGCCCAGCCACGAGCAGACCGTCCAGAACCAGTTCGATCCGCGCGCCGAGGCGTATCGTCGCAGCGCGGTTCACGCCGCCGGCCCGGATCTCGAGCATGTCCGCGAGCTTCTCGCGCGTGCGGCGCTGCGCGCGCGGAAAGCTCTCGATCTGGGCTGCGGCGCCGGACACCTGTCCTTCGCGCTCGCCCCGCACCTCGAGCGGCTGGTGGCGCTCGACCCCTCGCCGGGCATGCTCGCGGCGGTGAGCCGCGGTGCGGCCGAGCGCGGACTGACCCAGATCGAGACCTGCCTCGGCAGCGCCGAGTCCCTGGCGTATCCGGACGGGTCGTTCGATCTGGTCTGCAGCCGCTACAGCGCGCACCACTGGAGCCGCCTCGAAGCGGCCGTGCACGAGATGGTCCGCGTGCTCGCACCCGGCGGCCACGTGCTCCTGATCGATGTCGTGGGACCGCCCGATGCCCTCGTCGACACGCACCTGCAGGCGATGGAGCTGCTGCGCGACGCCTCGCACGTGCGCAACCGGTCGGTGCGCGAGTGGCGGGAACTGCTCGGCGCGGCCGGTCTCGTCGAGCGCGAGTATCGCCAGTGGGCGCTGCGCATCGAGTTCGACTCCTGGGTGACGCGCATGCGCACGCCCGAGGCGCGCGTGGCGGCGATCCGCGCCCTGCAGAGCGGGGCCCCGCAGGAGGTTCGCGCGGCACTCGGGCTCGACGCCGACGGGTCCTTCACGCTGCAGACCGGCCTGTTCTGGCTCACCCGGGCCCCACGGGCGAGTACGGCGCGCGATTGATCCGAGCCGGTCGGCTACGGCAGAGCGCCGACCGGCCTCGGGCGCATTTGCCGGAACAGGCCGCCTGAGGCGGGCAGGTGCCCGAGCCAGCAGCCGACGATCGGAATCGGGGCGAGCACGAGCGAACAGCGATCGTCGAGCGCGATCACCGTTCCGCCCTGCGGCAACGCTTCGATCCGGTGCGTCGCGGCGTAATCCCAGCCGTCCCACGGCTGCGCCCGGCGCGCAGAGCCGAATGCCCGGGAACGGGGGAACCCTAAGCGCACGCGCGGTGAGGCGCCACGCGAGCTCATCCGCCGCGCGACTTGCCGCAGGACGCTGAACCAGCGGGCCTGCGGGCGGACGGGACGGCCACGGTGCCGGAGAGTGTGCGCCGGTAGGCTGAGCGCAACACGAGGACCCGGCCTGAGGCCGGCGCGCGAGTCCGCGGACCTCCCGGCATTCCGCGGGCGGAGCCGCGGCGGCGGCACGGCCGCCCTCAGCAGGACGAGCACCGGTACGCGGCCGCCCGAGGCGGGAGCCATTCGGCGCAGCGCGGACGGTGTCGGGACAATCAGCAGCGCGGCGTGCAGCGCCAGCACCAGCGCGGCCGCGGCAAGGCGCTGAAGCGCGCACCGCCAGCGGCTCGCGCCCACGGCCCGGCCACTCAGGCCGGTCGCGACCGGCGCGTGGCGAGAACGTAAGGGAGGAGCGCCAGTGCGCCGCTCACAAGCGCCGCGGTCAACTGGCTCGGCAGGTGTGAGGAGGCGAAGCCGATGCCGAGGGTGGCGCTGCCGCGATGACCCGGGACCGGCAGCATCAGCCCCGCATTCATCATCCGGGCGACGAGGCACAAGAGCACCGTGCTCGCGATCAGCCAGCGCGGCGCGACCGGGCGGCAGCTGGCGAGAAGCGCAAATGCCGCTGCCACGCCGACGGGCAGCACCCACAGCAGAAACACCGATACCGCGGCGTTCACCGCCGCCGCCACGAGTGCCGGCACCGTGTAGCCGTGCAGCATCTGATGCGTCGCGTCCAGCACCACTACGAGGGCCCCCATGAGCAGCACGCACAGCACCGTGTAGCTGACCAGCGGTGCCAAGGCGTAGAGCGCCGGCCAGCGGTACAGCCAGCCGCGCAATTCCCCTCGCGCGGCATAACGCTCGAGCAGGACGCTGTCGGCGCCCAGGGCGCGGTGCGCACTGCGGGCGGCCTGATCCGGCGCCTCCCCGCGCGCGAGCGCCTCCCGTCGCAATTGCTCGTAATGCTCGCCCAGCTCGAGCGCCGCGCGCCGGGCATGCCGGGCAGCCACACCGCGGCGGATCAGCACGCGCCGCAGGTTCGCAAAGCGGGTCTCAATCATGGTCCGCGACCCCCAGGATCCGTCCGACCCCCTCGCTCAACTGCTGCCAGTTGGCGGCGAGACGCGCCAGTCGCCGCCGTCCGCGCGGGGTGAGCCGATAGTAAATGCGCGTGCGGCCTTCGACCTGCCGGGGGAGCGCCCTCAGCAGGCCGCGTGTTTCCAGCGCGTGCAGCGCCGGATACAACACGCCTTCGCCGAGCGTCAAGGCGCCCTGACTGAGCACCTTCAGCGTGCGGGCGATCTCATAGCCGTACATCTCGCGCTGCGCCAGCAGACGCAGGACGACGAGCTCCGGAACGCCACTCATGAGTGCAGGGGTACGCTCGCTCACCGCCAGACTATACCTCGCTGTGCGAGGTATAGGAAGCGTGCGCCTCGACCGTCAGCTGCGCTCGCTGTCCAGATGCGCCATCTGTGCCGGCGCGTAGCGTTCGCCGGCCGCCGCTCCCTTGGGCACCGCCCGCTCGATGGCGGCGAGGTCCGCGCTGCGCAGCTGCACCGCCAGCGCACCAAGCGCTTCGGCGAGCTGCTCGCGCCGCCGGGCACCGATGAGCGGAATGATGTCCGCGCCCTGGGCTCGCACCCATGCGACGGCGAGCTGCGCGACGCTGATCTGCCGTTCGGCGGCCAGCCGCCGCAGCGCCTCGACCAGCGCCAGGTTGTGCTCGAGGTTCCCGGCGCTGAAGCGTGGCCCGTGCGCACGCCAGTCGCCCGGATCCAGCGAGCGGCGCTGCCAGTGTCCGCTGATCAGTCCGCGCGAGAGCACCCCATAGGCGGTGATGGCGATGCCCAGCTCGCGCGCCGCGGGCAGGATCGCGGCCTCGATGCCGCGCGAGAGCAGCGAGTATTCGATCTGCAGGTCGCAGATCGGATGAACCGCCGCGGCGCGCCGCAGGGTGACGACACCGACCTCCGACAACCCGATGTGACGGACGTAGCCGGCGCGGACCATGTCGGCCACCGCACCGACCGTATCCTCGATGGGCACCTGCGGGTCGAGGCGCGCTGGACGATAGATGTCGATGTACTCGAGGCGCAGCCGTTGCAGCGAGTAGGCGAGCGCGGTTTTCACGGCGGCCGGCCGGCCGTCGAAGCCGATCCAGCGGCCGGCCGGATCGCGCTGGGCGCCGAATTTCACGCTCACCTGGAATCGCTCGCGCGGCACGGCCGCGAGCGCCTCGGCAAGCAGCAGCTCGTTGTGACCCATGCCGTAGAAATCCCCGGTGTCCAGCAGCGTGACGCCCGCCTCGAGGGCCGCGTGCACCGTGGCGAGGGATTCGCGCCGGTCGGCCGGGCCGTACATGCCGGACATGCCCATGCACCCCAGGCCGAGCACTGCGACCTGCGGTCCGGTCGCGCCGAGTCGTTGCTGTTGCATGCGATGCCTCCGTGATCCGTGCAGGGCAGCGGCAGTCTTACCCGCCGGACGTGAGGGCTGCAACGCGCCGGCGGCGCCGGCCCGGCGCGCCTCAGAAGAATTGCGCGCCGGTAATCCCGCCGTACACGCCGAGTCCCGCGGTGATCAGCGCCACGCCCACGACGATCCAGGCATACGGCCCCTTCAGCCGATGCTCGGGCGGCAATGCGCGGAAGGCGAGCGCGACCAGAAATCCCAGCACCAGCGGCAGCATCAGGGCATTCATGACCTCCACCCCGATGTTCAGCTCGACGAGATTCGGCGCCAGGTCCACCACCACCGCCCCGCCGATGACCGCAAGCGAATAGATCCCGTAGAACCACGGCGCCTCGAGCGGCCGATGTTCCAGCGAATGGCGGTAACCGGTGACTTCGCCAAACCCCCAGGCGCTGGCGAGCGAGGCGACGATTGCCGCCACCAGCGCTGCCCCGATCGTGCCCAGGCCGAACACGACGCGCCCCACATCGACGCCGAGAAACGGCACGAGCATCTTGGTGATGTCGCCGATGGAGTTGAGCGTGGCGTTGCCGTGCCACCGGCCGATAGTCGCGGCCGCGGCGATCAGGATCGCCGCCATGACGGCCTGGGTGATGAGCGAACCGATGGCCGTGTCCAGCCGGGCATGCTTGTAATGGTGCGGCTGGAGCTTCTTGTCGGCCACGGCCGACTGCTGGTAGAAGATCATCCACGGCATGATGACCGCGCCGATGTTGGCGGCCACGAGATACAAATACGCGTTGTTGCCAAGCGGCATGTGCATCATGCCGGTGACGATCGCGGCCCCCTGCGGGTGGGCGCGCCAGGCAACGAAGAAGAACGCGAACTCGAACAGCCCGAGCGCGATCGCGACCCGCTCGACGCGGCGGTAGCTGCCGGTGAGCACGATCGTGAGCAGCGCCGCCGCGGTAAGTCCCAGGCTGAGCGCGCGCGGGACACCGAACAGCTCCCCGACCGCCGCAACCCCGGAGAACTCGGTCACCAGCGCCCCGATGGTCGCGACGCCGAGTCCGCACACCGACAGCCAGGCCCAGCCGGTGCCGAAGGACTTGCGGATGAGCTCGCCGTGTCCCTGCCCGGTGAAGATCCCCAGCCGCACGGTCAGCTCCTGGACCACGAACAGCACCGGCACCAGCAGCAGCTGCAGCAGCAGCAGCCGATAGCCCCACTGCACGCCGCTCTGCGCCGCGGTGATGATGCTGCCGACGTCGGTATCGGCGAGCATCACGACGAGCCCCGGCCCCATCACCGCCAGAAACAGCTTCCAGCTGGGCAGCGCGACGCCACGTGGAACGGCGAATTCCGGGGAGGACGAATCCATCAGGCGTCACCTGGAGCCGCACGTCGGCCTCGGCCCGGTCACGACCGGTCCGCTCGCCCGTGCAGCCACCGCTTAAGTTTAGGGCACTGGTTTACAAATACGAGTGATTCGCATTTGCACGAAGAATATCAGTGACCCAAAGATCTGGCAATTGCGGTAATCCGAACTCCGGCAGCGGGCCTGACCCCGAGCCGGCCCGCCCGACCTGTAGACTGGCGCCCGTTCGGACCTCCCCCCAGCCGCACGGAGCGGCGTCGATGCACTACCTGATTCTCGCCCTGCGCACGCCTGATTTCGACCCGGACATCCTGGGTGCCCATCGTGCCTATCTTGCGGAGCTGGCTGAGCGCGGATGGCTCGAGGCCTCCGGCCCGTTCGCCGATCAGTCGGGGGGCGCGTACCTCGTGCAGGCCGCCTCCCTCACCGAGGCGGAGGCGATCGCCGCGGCCGATCCGCTGGGCAGCTCTGGTGCGGCGGAGCTCGCCGTGTGGGCCTGGGCCGTGACCTGGGTCGAGCCCCGGTAGCAGCTTCGGGCGCACGCACCCGGCGAGCATCGTTCGCGCGATGCGCGGGCGATTGCTCCGGCGACGCGCAGCACCGACGGACCGCTCGGCCAAATGACAGCGGGCCGGCGCGGCTTTCCCCCGCGCCGGCCCGTATCGCTCACGGCCCGTGCCGCAGCGCCCGAGCGCTGCGCCTCACCCGGTGTCAGCCGGGCGAGCTTTCCGACTCCTCGCTGACGCTCGTCTCTTCGGTCTCGGGGATACCGCCACCGACCTCCATGAAGCTACGGCGCTCGGCACCCTCGCTGCGGCGCCGACGCGAAGCGTGCGTCGCGAAGCCGGTGCCGGCCGGGATCAGCCGCCCGACGATGACGTTCTCCTTCAGTCCGCGCAGGTCATCCTGCAGACCGCGTACCGCGGCCTCGGTCAGCACACGAGTGGTCTCCTGGAACGAGGCGGCCGAAATGAACGACTCCGTGGCGAGCGATGCCTTGGTGATGCCGAGCAGCACCGGCTGCAGCGCAGCCGACTGCTTGCCGTCCTGCTCCACCCGATCGTTGATCTCAAGCGCGCGCGCCCGATCGAGCTGCTCACCGCGCAGCAGCGTCGTATCGCCGGCGGACTGCACCTCGGTCTTGCGCAGCATCTGGCGGATGATCACCTCGATGTGCTTGTCGTTGATCTTCACGCCCTGCAGACGATAGACGTCCTGGATCTCGCGTACCAGATAGTTGGCCAGCGCCTCGACGCCCTGCAGACGCAGGATGTCGTGGGGATTCGGCTCGCCGTCGGCAATCACCTCGCCGCGCTCCACCGTCTCGCCCTCGAACACGTTGAGCTGGCGCCACTTCGGGATCAGCTCCTCGTACTTGTCGCCGTCGTCGCTGGTGATGATCAGTCGCCGCTTGCCCTTGGTTTCCTTACCAAAGCTCACGGTGCCGGACTTCTCGGCAAGAATCGCCTGGTCCTTCGGCTTGCGCGCCTCGAACAGGTCCGCCACGCGCGGCAGACCGCCGGTGATGTCGCGGGTCTTGGAGGACTCCTGCGGGATACGCGCGATGATGTCGCCGACCGACACGCGTGCACCGTCCTCGAGGACGACGAACGCGCCCGCCGGCAGCGAGTACACCGCCGGGATCTCCGTGTTGGCGAAGGTCACTTCCTTGCCCTTGGCGTTGACCAGCTTGACGGTCGCGCGCAGATCCTTGCCACCGCGCTGCTTGGTGTCGAGCACCACCGTGCTCGAAAGCCCGGTCACCTCGTCGACCTGCGTGGTCACGGTCAGACCGTCCACGAAATCCTGGAACTTGACGAAGCCGGCCACTTCCGTCACCACCGGGTGAGTGTGCGGATCCCAGGTGGCGACCACCTGCCCCGACTCGACCTGGCTGCCTTCCTTGACGCTGATCATCGCGCCGTACGGAATCTTGTAGCGCTCGCGCTCGCGGCCGAAATCATCCACCACCCCGATCTCCCCGGAGCGCGACACGGCCACCAGGTGGCCCTTCTCGTGCTGCACCGTCTTGATGCGATGGAAGCGGATGGTGCCCCTGTTGCGCACCTCCACGCTGCTCGCCGCCGCAGCCCGCGAGGCCGCGCCGCCGATATGGAAGGTACGCATCGTCAGCTGCGTGCCCGGCTCACCGATCGACTGCGCGGCGATGACGCCGACCGCCTCGCCGATGCTAATCAGCCGACCGCGGGCGAGGTCGCGCCCGTAGCACTGCGCGCACACGCCATAGCGCGTCCGGCAGGTGATGGGCGAGCGCACCTTGATCTGGTCCACTCCCTCGTGCTCCAGATGGCGCACAAGCTTCTCATCGAGCAGCGTGTCGCGCTCGATGAGAACCTCATCGGTTCCCGGCTTGAGCACGTCGTCGGCCAGCACGCGTCCGAGCACCCGCTCGCCCAGCGCCTCGACCACGTCGCCGCCTTCGACGAGTGGCGTCATGGCCAGGCCGTTCGTCGTGCCACAGTCGACCTCGGTGACCACCAGATCCTGCGCCACGTCGACCAGCCGACGCGTCAGGTAGCCGGAGTTCGCGGTCTTCAGCGCTGTGTCGGCCAGTCCCTTGCGGGCGCCGTGGGTCGAGATGAAGTACTGCAGAACGTTCAGTCCCTCGCGGAAGTTCGCCGTGATGGGCGTCTCGATGATCGAGCCGTCCGGCTTCGCCATCAGTCCGCGCATACCCGCCAGCTGGCGGATCTGGGCCGCGGAACCGCGGGCGCCGGAATCGGCCATCATGAAGATCGAGTTGAACGACTTCTGCCGCACCAACTCGCCCTTGGCGTTGTTCACCTCGTCCGAGCCGAGCTTGTCCATCATGGCCTTGGCGACCTGGTCGTTGGCGCGCGACCAGATGTCCACCACCTTGTTGTAGCGCTCGCCATTGGTCACGAGGCCCGAGGCGTACTGATCCTGAATCTCCTTCACTTCGCGATCGGCGCTGTTGATGATGCGCGGCTTCTGGTCCGGAATGACGATGTCATCGATACCGAACGACACGCCCGCGCGCGTCGCGTAGTGAAAGCCGGTGTACATCAGCCGGTCGGCGAAGATCACGGTCTCCTTCAGTCCGAGCGTTCGATAGCAGGCGTTGATCGTCGCCGAGATCGCCTTCTTGGTCATGTCCTGATTGATCAGGTCGAACGACAGACCCTTGGGCAGCACCTCGAGCAGCAGGGCGCGACCCACCGTGGTCTCGACGACCCGGGTCCGCTCCTGCGGGTCGGCCGGCGCGATCCGCTCCTTGATGCGCACGCGCACCTTGGCCTGCAGATCGATCGAGCGGCTCTCGTAGGCACGGTGCACCTCGTGCACGTCCGAGAACAGCATGCCCTCGCCGCGCGCGCCGACGCGCTCGCGGGTCATGTAGTACAGGCCCAGCACGACGTCCTGCGACGGCACGATGATCGGATCACCGTTGGCCGGCGAAAGGATGTTGTTCGAGGCCATCATCAGTGCGCGGGCTTCGAGCTGCGCCTCGAGCGACAGCGGCACGTGGACCGCCATCTGGTCGCCGTCGAAATCGGCATTGAACGCCGTGCAGACGAGCGGATGCAGTTGAATCGCCTTGCCCTCGACCAGCTGCGGCTCGAAGGCCTGGATACCCAGGCGATGCAGGGTCGGTGCGCGGTTCAGCAGCACGGGATGCTCGCGGATGACCTCCTCGAGGATGTCCCAGACTTCCGGACCCTCACGCTCGACCAGGCGCTTGGCCGCCTTGATGGTGGAGGCCTCGCCGCGCAGCTGCAGCTTCTGGAAGATGAACGGCTTGAACAGCTCGAGCGCCATCTTCTTCGGCAGCCCGCACTGGTGCAGCCTCAGCTGCGGACCGACCACGATCACCGAGCGGCCCGAGTAATCGACGCGCTTGCCGAGCAAGTTCTGGCGGAAGCGGCCCTGCTTGCCCTTGATCATGTCGGCGAGCGACTTCAGCGGCCGCTTGTTGGTGCCGGTGATCGCCCGGCCGCGGCGGCCGTTGTCGAGCAGCGCGTCCACCGCCTCCTGCAGCATGCGCTTCTCGTTGCGCACGATGATGTCCGGCGCATTCAGCTCGAGCAGGCGGCGCAGACGGTTGTTGCGGTTGATGACGCGGCGGTACAGGTCGTTCAGATCCGACGTCGCGAAGCGCCCGCCGTCGAGCGGCACCAGCGGCCGCAGGTCCGGCGGCAGCACCGGCAGCACGGTCATGACCATCCACTCCGGCTTGTTGCCGGACTCGATGAACGACTCGATGAGCTTCAGCCGCTTGGAGAGGCGCTTGAGCTTGGTCTCAGAGGAGGTCGCCTGCATCTCCTCGCGCACCTTGGCGAGCTCGGCGGCCAGATCGATGCTGCGCAGCAGCTCGTAGACGGCCTCCGCGCCCATGCGTGCATCGAACTCGTCGCCGTGCTCCTCGATCGCCTCGAGGTACATCTCGTCGGTCAGCAGCTGACCGCGCTGCAGCGGCGTCATGCCCGCATCGATGACGACGAACGCCTCGAAATACAGCACCCGCTCGATTTCCCGCAGCGTCATGTCCAGCATCAATCCGATGCGCGACGGGAGCGACTTCAGGAACCAGATGTGCGCGACGGGGCTGGCCAGCTCGATGTGGCCCATGCGCTCGCGACGCACCTTCGCCTGGGTGACCTCGACGCCGCACTTCTCGCAGACCACGCCGCGGTGCTTCAGGCGCTTGTACTTGCCGCACAAGCACTCGTAGTCCTTTACCGGGCCGAAGATCTTGGCGCAGAACAGGCCATCGCGCTCCGGCTTGAACGTGCGGTAATTGATGGTCTCGGGTTTCTTGACCTCACCGTACGACCAGGCGCGGATCATCTCCGGCGAGGCCAGTCCGATCTTGATCGAATCGAACTGCTCGACAGGAGCGTTGGTCTTGAAGAACTTCAACAGATCTTTCATCGGGTGTTCTCCTCACGGCGCGCCGTGATCAGTCCTGCTCCAGCTCGATGTTGATGCCCAGGGAGCGGATCTCCTTGACGAGCACATTGAAGGATTCCGGCATGCCGGCATCCATCTGGTGATTGCCGTCCACGATGTTCTTGTACATCTTGGTACGACCGTTCACGTCGTCCGACTTCACCGTCAACATCTCCTGCAGCGTGTACGAGGAGCCGTAGGCCTCGAGCGCCCAGACCTCCATCTCACCGAAGCGCTGACCGCCGAACTGCGCCTTGCCGCCGAGCGGCTGCTGGGTCACCAGGCTGTACGGTCCGGTGGAACGCGCGTGCATCTTGTCGTCGACCAGGTGGTTGAGCTTGAGCATGTACATGTAGCCCACGGTCACCTGACGCTCGAAGCGCTCGCCGGTCCGTCCGTCGAACAGATGGGTCTGGCCGCTGGTTGGCAGGTCCGCAAGCTCGAGCATGCGCTTGATCTCCGCCTCGCTCGCGCCGTCGAATACCGGCGTCGCCATGGGCACGCCGTGCGCCAGATTGCCGGCGAGCTTCGCCAGCTCGGCGTTGTCCAGGCTGTTGATGTCCTCCGGCTGGCCACCGGTCTCGTTGTAGACCTGCTTGAGGAATCCGCGCAGCTCGTTCGCCGCGGCCTGTTGCTCGAGCATGCGGCCGATCTTCAGGCCGATGCCCTTTGCCGCCCAGCCGAGATGCGTCTCGAGCACCTGCCCGACGTTCATACGCGAGGGCACGCCGAGCGGATTCAGCACGATGTCGACGGGCGTGCCGTCCTCGAGGTACGGCATGTCCTCGACCGGGACGATGGTCGAAACCACGCCCTTGTTGCCGTGCCGGCCGGCCATCTTGTCGCCGGGCTGGATGCGCCGCTTCACGGCGAGGTACACCTTGACCATCTTCAGCACGCCCGGGGCGAGGTCATCGCCCTGGGTGATCTTGGCCTTCTTGTCCTCGAGTCGCTTCTCGAAGGCCTTGCGCTGCGCCTGCAACCGCTCCGCGGCTTGCTCGAGCTGCGCGTTGGCCTCCTCGTCCTGCAGGCGGATCTCGAACCAGTTCTCACGCGGCAGATCGTCGAGGTACTCGGCATTGATCGCCGCACCGGCCTTCAGCCGCTTCGGCCCGCCGGCGGCATTCTGGCCGATCAGCGTGGCGCGTACGCGCTGGAACAGGTCCTCCTCGAGAATGCGCTGCTGGTCGGCAAAATCCTTGCGCACCCGCTCGACTTCCGTCTTCTCGATCGACAGCGCACGGGAGTCCTTCTCCACGCCGTCACGCGTGAAGACGCGCACGTCGATCACCGTGCCGTCCATGCCGGGCGGAACACGCAATCCCGTGTCCTTCACGTCGGACGCCTTCTCACCGAAGATGGCCCGCAGCAGCTTCTCCTCGGGCGTCAGCTGCGTCTCGCCCTTCGGCGTGACCTTGCCGACCAGGATATCCCCGGCCTTCACTTCCGCGCCGATGTAGGCGATGCCCGCCTCGTCGAGCTTGGCGAGCGCCGCGTCACCCACGTTCGGGATGTCGGCGGTGATCTCCTCCGGCCCGAGCTTGGTATCGCGCGCGACGCAGGTCAGCTCCTCGATGTGGATCGTGGTGAAGCGGTCTTCCTGCACGACCCGCTCGGAGATCAGAATCGAGTCCTCGAAGTTGTAGCCGTTCCACGGCATGAACGCCACCAGCAGGTTCTGCCCGAGCGCGAGCTCGCCGAGGTGCGTCGAGGGCCCGTCGGCCAGTACGTCACCGCGGGCGATGACGTCGCCGGCGTTGACCAACGGCCGCTGATTGATGCAGGTGTTCTGGTTCGAACGCGTGTACTTGGTCAGGTTGTAGATATCGACACCCGGCTCGCCAGCGGTGGTTTCCGCGTCGTTCACGCGCACCACGATGCGTGACGCATCGACGGAGTCGACCATGCCACCGCGCTTGGCGACCACGGTCACGCCCGAGTCGATCGCCACCGAGCGCTCCATTCCGGTGCCGACCAATGGCGTCTCCGCGCGCAGCGTCGGGACGGCCTGGCGCTGCATGTTCGAACCCATCAGCGCGCGGTTCGCGTCGTCGTGCTCCAGGAAGGGAATGAGCGAGGCGGCGACCGAGACGATCTGCTTGGGGCTCACGTCCATGTAATTGATCCGGTCACGCGGCATCAGCGTGAACTCGTTCTGGAAGCGGCACGAGACCAACTCGTCGGTCAGCTCGCCCTTGCTACCCAGATTGGCATTCGCCTGAGCGATTGCGTAGTTACCCTCTTCGATCGCCGAGAGGTAATCGATGCCATCGGTCACGTGACCATTCTCGACACGCCGGTAGGGCGTCTCGAGGAAGCCATACTGGTTGGTGCGCGCGTACACCGCGAGCGAATTGATCAGACCGATGTTCGGACCTTCCGGCGTCTCGATCGGACAGACTCGCCCGTAGTGAGTCGGGTGCACGTCGCGCACCTCGAATCCGGCGCGCTCGCGGGTGAGGCCGCCTGGGCCGAGCGCCGAGACGCGCCGCTTGTGGGTCACTTCCGACAGCGGATTGTTCTGATCCATGAACTGCGAGAGCTGCGAGGAGCCGAAGAACTCCTTCACGGCCGCCGCCACCGGCTTGGCGTTGATCAGCTCCTGCGGCATCAGCGGCTCGGTTTCGGCAACGGTCAGGCGCTCCTTGACCGCGCGCTCGACGCGCACGAGGCCGACGCGGAAGGCGTTCTCAGCCATCTCGCCGACGCTGCGGACGCGGCGGTTGCCGAGGTGATCGATGTCATCGACCTGGCCATTGCCGTTGCGGATGTCGATCAGCACCTTCAGCACATCGATGATGTCCGAGGTCTCGCCGTGCTGCTCGACCAGGCGCTTGGCCGTCTCGTCGGTGCGGGCGCCGAAGTACTTCTGGTCGTAGAGGATTCCCGGGCCGGTGATCGCCTCACGGCCGACCCGGCGGTTGAACTTCATGCGACCGACAGCCGAGAGGTCGTAGCGCTCGGTGTTGAAGAACAGGTTCGTGAACAGGTTCTCGGCCGCGTCGCGCGTCGGCGGCTCGCCCGGGCGCATCATGCGGTAGATCTCGACCAGTGCCTCGAAGCGGGTCTTGGTCGGGTCGATACGCAGCGTATCGGAAACGTACGGGCCGCGATCGAGGTCATTCACGTACAGCGTATTGACCTGCGTGATGCCCGACTGGATCAGCTTCTCGACGGACGCCGCGGTGAGAACCTCGTTGGCCTTGGCGAGAATCTCGCCGGTCTCGGTGTTCACAACGTCGTGGGCGAGAATCTTGCCGTACAGGTACTCGCGCGGCACGCGCAGGCGGGTGACCTTGGCATCCTCGAGCTGGCGGACGTGGCGGGCCGTGATGCGCCGCCCCTCCTCGACGACGACCTTATCGCCGATGCGGATCTCGAAGGTGGCGGTCTCGCCGCGCAGGCGCTGCGGAACCAGTTGCAGCGCCACCTCTTCCTCGCTGAGATGGAAGGTATTGGTGTCGAAGAACGTGGAGAGGATCTCCTCCTCGTTCATGCCCAGAGCACGCAGGATGATGGTCACCGGGAGCTTGCGCCGCCGGTCGATGCGCGCGAACAGGCAGTCCTTCGGGTCGAACTCGAAGTCGAGCCACGAGCCGCGATAGGGAATGATGCGTGCCGAAAACAGCAGCTTGCCCGAGGAATGGGTCTTGCCGCGGTCGTGATCGAAGAACACGCCCGGCGAGCGATGCAGCTGCGAGACGATGACGCGCTCGGTGCCGTTGATGATGAAGGTGCCATTGTCGGTCATCAGCGGCAGCTCGCCGAGGTAAACCTCCTGCTCGCGCACGTCCTTGACCGGCTTCTTGGCGCCCGGCGCTTCCTTGTCGAGCACGATCAGGCGCACCTTGACGCGCAGCGGCGCAGCATAGGTCAACCCGCGGAGCTGACACTCCTTGACGTCGAAGCCCGGCTCGCCGAGCCGGTAGCTGACGTACTCGAGCGAGGCGTTCCCGGAATAGCTCGAGATCGGGAACACGCTGCGGAACGCGGCGTGCAGTCCCACCGCATCACGAGCGTCCTCGGGCCGTTCGGCCTGCAGGAAGGTGCGGTAGGAATCAAGCTGAATGGCGAGCAGATACGGCGTGTCCAGAATGCCCGGCTGCTTGCCGAAGTTCTTGCGGATGCGCTTCTTCTCGGTGAAGGAATAAGCCATCTCGGGTTCACCTCAGGAAAAAATTGCGTTCGTCCATCAAGCAGCCCTCCCTGGACCTCCTGCCATCCCGCCCTTCCTGGGCGGTCGTTCGGGCGGTGGCGACGGCGCGTTGGGCACCGTGCGTTTCGGCCCGCTGGGGCGCGTGGCCCCAAGGATCGGGGCCGGGGCCGCCGGTGGCGGCCCCGGCCCGTCGCCTTACTTGATCTCCACCTTCGCGCCGGCGTCTTCGAGCTTCTTCTTGAAGCTCTCGGAATCCGCCTTCGACACGGCTTCCTTGACGGTCGAGGGCACGGCCTCGACGAGGTCCTTCGCTTCCTTCAGCCCCAGGCCGGTGATCTCGCGGATCACCTTGATGACGGTGACCTTCTTGTCCGCCGGGTACTCCTTGAGGGTGACGGTGAATTCCGTCTTCTCCTCGGCGGGAGCGGCGGCGGCGGCGGCCGGAGCAGCCGCAGCGGCCACCGGGGCCGCGGCGGTCACGCCGAACTTCTTCTCCATGTCGGAGATGAGCTCGACGACCTCCATCAGGGTCATCTTGGAAATCGCATCGAGAATTTCGTCTTTGCTGACAGCCATGGTATTTCTCCAAAAACTCAGAACAGATAAAGGGGCGTGGTGTTACGCGGCCTGCTTCTGGTCGCGTACCGCGGCCAGGGTGCGGGCGAGCTTTGCCGGCGGCTCGGCCAGCGTCGCGACGAACTTCTGGATCGGCGCCTTGATAACGCCGAGCAGCATCGACAGCGCTTGCTCGCGGGTCGGCAGACTTGCGACTTTGTCGAGGTCTTCACCGGGCAGCACCTGCCCGCCCAAAGACACCAACGTCGCAGTGAGCTTGTCATTCGCCTTGGCGAAGTCCTTCACCAGACGCGCAGCGGCGCCCGGATCGTCCTTCGAGAACGCGAGCACCAGCGGCCCCTTGAGCTTCGATCCCACCTGCTCAAAGGTCGTGCCGGCGAGCGCACGGCGTGCCAGCGTGTTTTTGACGACACGCAAATACACACCCTGCGCACGCGCTTTGGCGCGCAGCTCAGTCATCTGTCCGACCGTCAGGCCACGGTACTCGGCAGCCACGATGGACTGCGCCACGGCGGCCACCTCGGCCACCTCGGCTACCAACGCCTTCTTGTCTTCCAGGTTAAGTGCCATTCCTTCTCTCCTCTCGGGTGAGAAGATCACGATTAACGAATGAAGCGGCCGGCTTTCCCGGCGAGCTTCCCCATCGCTCCGTCGCCACGGCGCCCTACGGCTCCGCGACGGCGGCGGTGACCCCTCACGCCTCGAGGACGAACCTCGATGCGATCAGCGGTTCACCATCTGCGCAGGCGCTCATTAAGAGGGACCACCCCTCGCCTGCGGTCTTCGATGATGGCCGGTCCCTGAGGCGGACCGGCCCGCATCAAAATCGGGCCTGCGCTCGTGCGCCGGCCTGGTGCGGTGCACCGCGATGCGGTGCGCCGCGTGCCTGCATCCTCGGATGCAGGACCTCTACATCCGCTCAGCCGCTCAGGCTGGCCTGATCGACCTGGACGCCCGGGCCCATGGTCGAGGAGATCGTGACCCGCTTGAGGTACTGGCCCTTGGAGGCAGCCGGCTTGGCCCGGTGCAGATCGGCGATCAGGGCCGCCAGATTCTCCTTCAGCGCGTTGACCTCGAAGCTCGCCTTGCCGATGGTGCAGTGCACGATGCCGGCCTTGTCGACGCGGTAGGTCACCTGACCGGCCTTGGCGTTCTTCACCGCGGTGGCCACATCCGGGGTCACCGTGCCGACCTTCGGGTTCGGCATCAGACCACGGGGACCGAGGATCTGGCCCAGCTGCCCGACCACGCGCATGGCGTCGGGACTGGCGATCACGCGATCGAAGTTGATCTCACCCGCCTTGACCTGCGCGGCGAGGTCCTCGAGGCCGACGACATCGGCGCCGGCGGCCCGGGCGAGGTCCTGGTTCTTCCCCGAGGTGAACACCGCCACGCGCACCGTCTTGCCGGTGCCGTGCGGCATCACGGTCGAGCCACGGACCTGCTGGTCGGACTTGCTCGCGTCGATGCCGAGATTCACCGACGCATCGATGGTCTCGTCGAACTTGGCCTTGGCCAGGTCCTTCACCAGCTGGAAGGCCTCCTCGGCCGGATACTGCTTGCCCGGGGCAATCTTGCCCTGCCAGGTCTTGATACGCTTGCTCAATGCCATGATCAGCCCTCCACGTCCACGCCCATGCTGCGCGCGCTACCGGCAATGGTGCGCACGGCGGCATCGAGATCGGCAGCCGTCAGGTCGGGCTGCTTGGACTTGGCGATCTCCTCGAGCTGCTTGCGGCTGATCTTGCCGACCTTGGCGGTGTTCGGCGTGCCACTGCCCTTCTCGATGCCGATCGCCTTGCGGATCAGCACCGATGCCGGCGGCGTCTTCATCACGAAGGTGAAGCTGCGGTCCGCGTACACGGTGATCACCACCGGAATCGGCAGGCCCTTCTCGAGCTTCTGGGTCTGCGCATTGAACTGCTTGCAGAACTCCATGATGTTCACGCCCTGCTGGCCGAGCGCCGGCCCGATGGGCGGTGAGGGGTTCGCGGCGCCCGCGGGCACCTGCAATTTCACGTAGCCTTGGACTTTCTTTGCCATCGATCTCTCCCGGGTTCAAACGCCGATCAGGCTCCCCGTCGTGGGTTCCGTGGGCTTGCGCCCTGCTGTTACGGCCTTGCGGCCGACTCATGCCGGCCCGCGCAGCGCGCGGACCCGCTCACTTCTGCGGCGCCGCGGCGCATCGCCCCTGGCGACCCGCCGCGTCGACGCCCTGAGGCCTTCCTAGGCCTTCTCGACCTGCGAGAAGTCGAGCTCCACGGGCGTTGAGCGCCCGAGAATCTGCACGGCCACCTGCAGCCGGCTCTTTTCGTAATTGACGCTCTCGACCACACCGTTGAAGTCGTTGAACGGCCCGTCGATCACGCGCACCACCTCGCCCGGCTCGAACAGTACCTTCGGCCGCGGCTTCTCCGCTCCTTCCTCGACGCGGCGCAGGATCTGCATCGCCTCACGGTCGGTAATCGGCGCCGGCTTCTCCGGCGTGCCGCCGATGAAACCGAGCACCTTGGGAACTTCCCGCACCAGGTGCCAGGTGTCCTCGTCCATCTCCATGTGCACCAGCACATAGCCGGGGTAGAACTTGCGCTCGCTGCGGCGCTTGTGGCCGTCGCGCATTTCCACCACTTCCTCGGTCGGCACCAGGATCTCGCCGAATTTCGGCTCGAGTCCGGCGCGCTTGACCCGCTCCTTGAGCGATTCGGCGACCCGATGCTCGAAGTTCGAGTAGGCGTGCACCACGTACCATCTCAACGCCACGGATCAGCCCCCTTGTCCGGTCAATGCCCGCGTCGCCCAGGCGAGCACGACATCCAGGCCCCAGAAGAACAGCCCCGCGATCGCCACGAACGCGAACACCACGACGGTGGTCATGGTGGTCTCGTTGCGGGTCGGCCAGACGATCTTGCGCAGCTCGGAGCGTGCGCTCACCGCGAACGCGCGGAACTCACCGCCGTAGCGCGAGAACGCGACGACCAGCACCGCGACGGCGATGCCACCGAGCACGCACAGCCAGCGCAACCAGGCGGCCTGGTTGCCGAGCAGATAGTAGGCAGCGATGCCCGCGGCGATCGCGAGCACGCCAACCCACAGTTTCGCCTTGTCAGCCGTGCCGATAGCGTCTTGTTTTGTTTCGTCTGTCATGTCAACGACTGGCAGGCCAGGAGGGAATCGAACCCCCAACCTGCGGTTTTGGAGACCGCCGCTCTGCCAATTGAGCTACTGGCCTGTGTGACTCGCCTTTACTTCAGGACCTTGGCGACGACGCCGGCACCGACGGTGCGGCCGCCCTCGCGGATGGCAAAGCGCAGCCCCTCTTCCATCGCAATCGGGCTGATCAGCTCCACCGTCATCTTGATGTTGT
>JAKAZL010000123.1 GCA_021815925.1 Pseudomonadota bacterium
ATGTCGGGCGGCTGGTTCTTCGTCGTGGCCGCCGAGGCGATCAGCGTCGGACACACCACCGTGACGCTGCCGGGGATCGGCTCGTACATCGCCCGGGCGATCGCCGAGCGCAACCTGGGGGCGATCGGTTGGGCCATCGGGGCGATGTCGGTGGTGATCCTCCTTTACGATCAGCTGCTGTTCCGCCCGCTGATCGGCAGCGCGGACTGGTTCCGTCTCGAGCAGGAGGTCGGCCTCACCCCGACGCACTCCTGGGCGCTCACCATGATGCGCCGCTCGCGGCTGCTCGGGCTCGCCACGGGGGCCTTCTCCCGGCTGCTGCGCCTGGGGTTCACCCGCGGGACGCCAGCGCCGCGTGCGCGGGCGCAGGGGCCGAGCCGCTGGAAGGATGCGCTGTGGTACGGCACGCTGCTCGTGGTGGTCGGAGGGGTTGCCTGGCTCACTGCTGATTACATCCACGCGCATGCCTCGATGCACACGGTGGCGCACGTGGTCGGGCTCGGCCTGCTGACGCTGCTGCGGGTGGTGGTGCTGATCGCGCTGGCGAGCCTGGTGTGGGTGCCGATCGGGGTGCAGATCGGGATCCGGCCGCGCCTGGCCGCCGCGGTGCAGCCGGTGGCGCAGTTCCTGGCGGCCTTCCCGGTGAACCTGCTGTTCCCGGTGGCCGTCTCGGGCATCGTCGCGTTCCGGCTGAACCCGAACATCTGGCTGAGCCCGCTGATGGTGCTCGGCACCCAGTGGTACATCCTGTTCAACGTGATCGCCGGGGCTTCCTCGCTGCCGATGGAGCTGAAGCAGGTCGGCAGCAACCTCAGGGTGCGCGGCTGGCTGTGGTGGCGGCGCATCGCGCTGCCGGCGGTGTTCCCGTACTACATCACCGGGGCGATCACCGCGGCCGGCGGCTCGTGGAACGCCAGCATCGTCGCGGAGGTGGCCGACTGGGGCAACAAGCACCTGGCGGCCGCCGGTCTCGGGGCCTACATTGCCGATGCCACCCGCAACGGCAACTTCGCCCACACGGTGCTCGGCATCGTGGTCATGAGCCTGTTCGTCGTGATCATCAACCGCTCGGTGTGGCGTCCGCTGTATGCTCGGGCCGAGCGCAAGTACCGCATGAGCTGAGCCGCCGATGAACGCCGAAGCGCATTCCGTTCCCGCCAGCGCCCCGCTGCTCGAGGTGCAGAGCATCGGCAAGAGCTTCTTCAAGCCCGACGGCGATGCGCTGGTGGTGCTCGAGGAGGTGAACCTGACGCTCGCGCGCGGGGAGATCGTGGGCCTGCTCGGGCGCTCCGGTTCGGGCAAATCGACGCTCCTGCGCCTGATCGCCGGGCTCGATGCGCCGTCGCGCGGCGCGGTGCGCTACCTCGGCGAGCCGGTCGAGGGGCCGGCGCCCGGGATCTCGATGGTGTTCCAGGGGTTCGCGCTGTTTCCGTGGCTGACGGTGCTCGGCAACGTGCAGCTCGGGCTCGAGGCGATAGGTCTGCCGGAGGCCGAGCTGCGCAAGCGCTCGCTGGCGGCGATCGACCTGATCGGCCTCGACGGGTACGAGTCGGCCTATCCGCGCGAGCTCTCCGGCGGCATGCGCCAGCGGGTCGGCTTTGCCCGCGCGCTGGTGGTGCATCCGAACATCCTGCTGATGGACGAGCCGTTCTCGGCGCTCGATGTGCTCACCGCCGAGACGCTGCGCAACGATTTCCTCGACCTGTGGGGGCGCGGGGAGCTGCCGATCGGGGCGGTGCTGCTCGTGACGCACAACATCGAGGAGGCGGTGCAGATGTGCGACCGTCTGCTCATCTTCTCGACCCACCCCGGACGGGTGGTGAGCGAGATCCCGGTCGATCTGCCCCAGCCGCGCGAGCCGTTCGATCCGCAGGTGCGCGCGCTCGTCGACCGGGTGTACGTGGAGATGACCGCCCGGCCGCGCCAGAGCCGTGAGGGCACCCGCGCCGAGCGGCAGGTGTTGGTCGGCATCGGCACGCCGCTCGAGCACGTCTCGACCAACCTGCTGGCGGGCCTGCTCGAGGCGGTGAGCGAGCCGCCCTACGGCGGACGCGCCGACCTGCCGGCGATCGCCCATGCGCTGCACATGGAGGGTGATGACCTCTTTCCAGTGGCCGAGACGCTGCAGCTGCTGCGCTTCGCGGAGGTCGAGGGCGGGGACATCCGCCTCACCGAGGCGGGCCTCACCTTCGCCCGCTCCGACACCGATGAGCGCAAGGCCCTGTTCGCCCGGCATCTGATGGCGCACGTGCCGCTCGCGGCGCACGTGCGCCGCGTGCTCGATGAGCGCAGCACTCACCGCGCGCCCAAGAGCCGCTTCCTCGATGAGCTCGAGGACCACATGGCCGAGGAGGCCGCCGAGCAATCGCTGCGTGCCGTGATCAGCTGGGGCCGCTACGCGGAGATCTTCGCCTACGACGATCAGCGCCAGGTGTTCTCGCTGGAGAACCCGGCGTGAGCGCCCCGGAGGAGGCGCGCACCCGGCTGCTCATCGTCGATGATGATGCCGAGCTGGTGGCGATGCTGCGCGAGTACCTCGAGCCCGAGGGCTTCGCCGCCGAGAGCGCCGAGAACGGCCAGGCGGCCCTCGAGCGGCTCACCCGCGGCGGAGTCGACTTCGTGGTGCTCGACGTGATGCTCCCGGGGCTCAACGGTTTCGAGGTGCTGCGCCGGCTGCGCGCCACGAGCCGCGTGCCGGTGCTGATGCTCACCGCGCGGGGCGAGGAGATCGATCGGGTGGTGGGCCTGGAGATGGGCGCGGATGACTACCTCGCCAAGCCGTTCAGTCCGCGCGAGCTCGTGGCGCGGGTGCGCGCGGTGCTGCGCCGCATGGCCGACACCGGCGCCGATGGCGTGTTCAGCTTCGGTGCGCTGAAACTCGACAGCCGCGCGCACCGGGCGAGCCTCGACGGGCAGGACCTGGAGCTCACCAGCGCGGAGCTGCGCATCCTGGAGCTGCTGATGCAGGCCGACACGCGCACCGTGAGCCGCGAGGAGCTGATGCTGCAGGCGCTCGGGCGGCGGCTGCTGCCCACCGACCGCAGCCTCGACACCCACGTCAGCAACTTGCGGCGCAAGCTGGCGCGCCTGACCGAGCACATCAGCATCCAGGGGGTGCGCGGGGCGGGCTACGCCCTGACGCAGCGCTGAGGGCCGCACATGCATTCGCTGTTCTGGCGGATCTTCTGGTCGTTCTGGCTCGCCATCGCGCTGATCCTCGTCGGCACGGTGACCGCGGCGGTGGACGAGGCGATCCAGCACCGCGAGCAGATGCCCTGGGTGCAGCGCGGGCAGCTGTTCCAGCAGGCCGCCCAGGCCTTCGAGGGCGGCGGACCGCCGGCGCTCGAGCACTGGGCGCGCGGACTGGCCGACGGGCCGTACTACGACCGCACCTTCGTCATCGGTCCGGACGGGCGCGACCTGCTCGGGCGCAAAGTGCCCGCGCTCCTGCGGGCCTTTCTCACGCCCTCGAGCCGACCGGCGCGCGGGGAGCCCCCGCCGATCGGCGGGGCGCTGGTGCTGATGCGCCCCGACGGGCGGATGTACCAGGTGGTGGTGACCGAGCTGCAGCGCCATCCGCTGCTGTTCTTCGGGGCGCTCGGGCTGCCCGGGGTCGCGGGCACGACGCTCGCGGTGGCGCTCGTGGTGAGCACGCTCATCTGCTTCCTGCTGGCGCGCTACCTGGTCGGGCCCATCGACCGGCTGCGCCAGGCGGCGCGCACCGTGGCGGGGGGCAATCTCGCCGTGCGCGTCGGCCCCGGCATGAAGGGGCGGCACGATGACCTCGCGCGCCTCGCCGCCGACTTCGATGCCATGGCCGAGCGGTTGCAGAGCCTGCTCGAATCCAAGCAGCAGCTGTTGCGCGACGTCTCGCACGAGCTGCGCTCGCCGCTGACGCGGCTGCAGCTCTCGCTTGCCCTCGCGCTGCGCCGCGAGGAGTTGCCGCGCCAGCTCGAGCGCATCGGG
This sequence comes from Pseudomonadota bacterium, assembly GCA_021815925.1. Taxonomy (GTDB): domain Bacteria; phylum Pseudomonadota; class Gammaproteobacteria; order Steroidobacterales; family Steroidobacteraceae; genus 13-2-20CM-66-19. The sequence goes on from JAKAZL010000123.1 coordinate 3,967, forward strand.
CGCGAGGCCGACCGGCTCGAGCAGCTCATCGCACGCATCCTGAAGCTGGCGCGCCTGGAGCGCCCCGCCGCGGAGCTCGCCCGCGAGACGGTCGGCATCGATGCGCTGCTCGGGCAGATCGCCGCCGACGTCGGCATCGAGGCTGAGGCGCGCGGCGGGCGCATCGCCCTCGAGAGCGAGTCGGGCCTGGCGCTGCGGGGTGATCCGGAGCTGCTGCGCAGCGCGTTCGAGAACGTCATCCGCAACGCGGTGCGTTACGGGGCCGCCGGCACCGAGGTGGCGGTCGAGGCGCATCGCGCGGCGATGGAGCAGGGTGGGACGGGGGCGATCGAGATCCGCGTGCGCGACCATGGCCCGGGGGTGCCGGCGAAGGACCTGGAGGCGATCTTCGAGCCGTTCTACCGCGTCGACGCCGCGCGCCATCGCGCCGTGGGCGGCGAGGGGCTGGGTCTGGCGATCGCCGCGCGGGCCATCGCGCTGCATGGCGGGCGGATCAAAGCGCACAACGCCGAGGGCGGCGGGCTGGTGGTGACGATCTGCCTGCCGGCCGGCGCAGCGCTGCCTGCCGCGGCAGCGCCGGCCTGAGCGCTCGCTGGCGGGCGGGCAAAGCTTTCCGCTACCATGGCGCGCATGAAAATCGTCGTTCTGATCAGCGCCGCGGTGGCGCTGTGCGTGGGCGTCGCGCTGTTCGCGCTGCACTTCGAGCTCGATGCGCGCACGCAGGCGTATCACGAGCTCACCGAGCTGCGCGGGCAGACCCGCACCGACCTCGACCAGCACCGCATCACCCCGGGACGCGCCTCGGCGGAGGAGAGCCGGCTGCACCAGGCGGGCCTCGAGCTCGATGAGGACAATGTCCGCGGTGCGCAGCAGCTGCTCGATGGCGTGAAAGCCGCGCTCGCGGGGCACTCGCGCGCCGCCTGAGCGGTTCCGGCCGGCGGATCCGCATGGCGGGGCCGGGAGCTTTTCCGCTACAATT
>JAKAZL010000124.1 GCA_021815925.1 Pseudomonadota bacterium
TGCAGGTGACTCTCAAGACCCTGACGCTGCGTGCGCCGGCCGATGGCGAGGTGTTGGCGGTTGACGCGGCGGACGGCGAGCAGGTGGCGGCGGGGCAGGCCATCCTGACATTGCAGACGGGCCGACCGCGACTCAAGGCGATCTACTACGGATCCGAGGCGCTCGCCATTCGCGTCGGGATGCGCGGGGAGTTTCTCCCCGACAGCGGCAAGCCGGTACCGGTGCGGGTGCTGACGGTCTCCCGGGCGCTGGCCGCCGATGGCGGTGAGCCGGTGTGGCTGGCTCCCCGTTCCACTCCGGCGCGCACGGCCAGGGAATCGATGGCCTGGCGCAGTGGCCAGTGGGGTACGGTGAGGCTGACGGGGTCAACCCGCTCGATGGTCGCAGTGCCCAGCCGCGCGTTGATCCTCGATCGGGCGCGATGGTGGGTGCTGGTGCGCACCCCGCAGGGTAATCGTCGTCAGCGCGTCGTGCCGGGTCCGTCCCGCGGCTGGACGACCTTCATCGCGCAGGGCGTGACGTCCGGCGAGCACGTCGTGGTGCAGAACGCCTACCTCGAGTTCTTCCACGGCATCGCCCGCCGGTACACACCGCCGAACTGAGCGCCCGATGCCGCCGACAATCGATTCCGAGACCGGCTCTCCCCCCGACCGATCCTCAACACCCGCCGCGCCGCGCATGCCGCGCGCGCTGCTGCACCCGCTGTTGTGGCTGCTGGTGCTGATGGCGGTCATCGGTTGGGCGACGTATGGACTGGTGCACATTCCGGTCGAGGTGCTGCCGCAGTTCAACTTTCCGCAGGTGAGCGTGTTCGTGCACCTGCCGGGTGCCACGGCCACCGAACTGGAAAGCCTGGTGGTCAATCCGCTCGAGGGGGAGATCCTGGCGCTGCCGGATCTGCAGAGCGTCCGCTCGAGCATGGGCAACGGCACGGTCGAGGTCGACGTGCGCTTTCGGCCGGGCACCGCCTCGCAGCTCGACCTGCAGGCGGTGAACGGTGCCATCGATCGCGCCCGGCGTGCGTTGCCGCTCGCGGCCCATCCCTTCGCCCAGATCATGGGCAATGCCATCAACGAGGTGATCGACGACACGGTGCAGATTCCCGCCGGTATCGCGCCCGCTGCGGTGCAGCGCGCGGTGCTCGCCTACGTGGCGCCGGCGCTGCGCGCATTGCCCGGCGTGCAACGAGTCGAGGTCTACGGCGCAGGCCAGGAAGCGCTGTGGGTGCAGCCGGACCCGAACGCCATGCGCCGCTATGGCGTATCGGTCACAACCCTCGCTCAGGCGGTGCGGTCCCAGGTGCTGCTGAGGCCCGCCGGTTACGTGACCCAGGGGTTCGAGGACGTTCTGATCGAAGCGCGGCATCTGCCGGTCCACACCGCGCAGCTGTTGAATATCCCGGTTCCCTCGCGCACCGGACCGATCCCCTTACGAGCCCTGGCGCGAGTCGTGCGTGCGGCGATACCGACTCACAATGCAGTCTCGCTCGACGGCAAGCCCAGCGTCGCTCTGACCGTGCTGAAGCAACCGGGCGCTGCGACGACACCGGTCACGCGGGAGGTGGCGGCCACATTGGCCGCGACGGTGAACCAACTTCCACGCGGCGTGCGCTGGGTTCCGATCTACAACCAGGGGCACATCGTTCACGTGATCGGCGTGGATCTCGGGCGCAACCTGCTCATCGGCATGGTACTGGCCGTCGCGGTGCTGTTCTGGGTGCTGGGGGCTGGCCGGGGTATCTGGGTGCTGGCCGTGAGCATCCCGCTGTCGCTGCTCATTGGCATCGCGGCGCTGTATTACGCCGGTCAGAACCTCAACCTGATGACGCTCGGGGCGCTCACCGTGGCGGTGGGCTTTCTCGCCGATGACGCCATCATCGTGCTCGAGAGCATCTATCATCGCTGGGAGCAGGGTGACGGCCACTGGCAGGGCATCTGGCGCGGTGTGCGCCAGATCGTCGTGCCGGATATCACCGGCACGCTCACCAACGTGGCGATTTACCTGCCACTGCTGTTCGTCGGCGGGCTGGTGGGCATCTTCTTCATTCCGTTCTCGCTTGCGATGGCCTTCGCGCTGCTTGCCTCCCTTGGGGTCTCTGTGACTCTGATCCCGCTGGGGCTCGGCTTCGTGCGCGCCACTCCCGGCGGCGCCACCGCCGGTGGGGCACGGGCGCTGGAGAAGCTTAGGCACTGGAACGAGAGGCTCTTCGCACTCGTGATGCGCGGTCCGCGGCTCAGTCTCGCCATCACCTTCGCCGTGATGGTTCTGTCGGTCCTCGGCCTGGTGCTGATTCCGGTCGATTTCCTGCCCCTGCCGAACGAGGGGGTGCTGCTCGAGTCCTTCACCCTGCCGCCGGGCAGCTCGCTGCTCGAGACCCGAGCGGCGGTCGACCGCATGACCCGGCGTATGCTGGCCGATCCGGCTGTTGCCCACGTCTATGCGCGCATCGGCTCCTCGGGCAGCACGACGTACACCGAGCCGGCTTATGCGGGGGAGATGCAGGTCGCGCTGAAAAAGGGCGTCAGCGTCAATGCCTTGGATGCGATCGGTGAGCGGATTCAGAAGGAATCGCGACTGCCGGGGGTGCAGCTGTCGGTGGATACACCCACCATCGAGCGCCTCGGTGAGAGCCTCTCAGGGCTGCCGCAGCCGTTTGTCGTCCATGTCTTCGGCCGACGCGTGCGCGAGATGCGCACGCTGGCCGAGCAGATCACCGCTCGCTTGCGCAGCGTTCCGACGCTCTCCGGCCTGTTCGACAACGACGGCTATCCGGTCACGCAGCTGACGATCAGTCCGCGCTCGCTCGTCCTCGCCGGATACGGCATGACGCCGGCCTCGCTCTACGCGCAGCTCGATCCGCTGCTCAACGGCGAACTCCTCGCCCAGGTGCCCGAGGGTAACGTGCCGCTCGATCTGTACATGCGCCTGAAGGATGCGCCGCAGCGTTCGCTCGGCTCGCTCGCCCGGTTGCCCATCCGCACCACGGTCGGCTGGACGCCGCTCGGGGCGCTTGCCACCCTGCGCCTCGTCGAGACGCCCAACCAGATCGATCACATCGCCGGTGCACGGGCGCTGGACATCCTGGCGACGCCCACCGGCACGCTCGGCTCCACGGTGGCCGCGGCGCGCCGGGCGCTCGCGGGGCTGAAGCTGCCGAGCGGGTATCGCATCGAGTTCGGCGGGCTGTTTGCCCAGCTCGAGCGGGCCGCGCTCGGCCTAGCGGTGGCCTCGCTCGCCGCGCTGGTGTTGATGATCGGCATCCTGATCCTGCAGTTCGATGGCTTGCTGGTGCCCGGCATCCTGTTGCTTGAAATCCCGCTCGCGGTCACCGGCGGGATGGTCGCGCTGCTGGTGAGCGGTGTGGGTCTCAATGCCACCGGCATCATCGGCTTTCTGACTCTGATCGGCATCGGACTGCGCCACAGCATCGTGCTGCTCGATCGAGCGCGGCAGAACGAGGCGGCGGGGATGCCCGTGGAGGAGGCAGTGCGCGAAGCCATCCACGTCCGTTTCCGCCCCATCGTGCTCACGGTGGTGACGGCCGCTCTGGGCATGCTGCCGACGGCGCTCGGCTTCGGGCAGGGCGCGGCGCCGGAGCAGGGCTTGGCCGTGGTGATTCTCGGCGGACTGCTGTGGAGCGCGGTGCGGGCGACCAACCTGATTCCGGCGCTGTACCTGCATTGGCGGCGCAAGCAGCTCGCGCGGGCGGCGCGCGCATGAACCCCCGCAGGCGAGGCGAGGGAGCGCCATTCCGGGAGCCTGCCGGCACGCCCCGGTGCGCCAACCGCCCGAGCTGGCGCGTCGGGGCGCTCGGCGTGCTGGCGGTCTGTCTCTCGGGCTGCGCGGTCTATCACGACAAGCCGCTGCCGACGGGGCCCGACTGGGTGGGCGCCGCGGCCCTGCATGTGCCGGCGAGCCGATTCGGTCTTGCGGGCCTGGCACCGGCTCCGCTTGACCCGCGCAGGGGCTTCACGGCCATCAACCTCATGGAACTCGCCGTAGCCGGCGATCCCCAGTTGCAGGCGGCTCGCTCACGCGCCGCGGTGGCGGGCGCACAGCTGCTCGCCGCGGGGCTGCTGCCCGACCCGCAGATCGCCGCCGGTTTGTCCCGCTCGCCGCTGCACACCGGGTACAGCCTCGGACTGATGGAGGACGTGCGTACACTGATGACGATGCACGCGGCCGAGCAGGCCGCCGCGGCCCACGCGCGTCAGGTGAATCTCGAGATACTCTGGCAGGAGTGGCAGGTCGCGGCACGCGCGCGGGAACTGTTCGTGCGGGCGCGCAAGTTGCGCCGGCTGCGTGCGGTGCTCGCTCCCGAGCGGCGGTTGCTCAACGCCTTGATCAACCGCAGTGCGCGCGAGGTCGCACACGGTACGGTCACCTCGGGGCAGCTGGCCGCGCAGATTGTCGAGTGGAATGCGGCCGAGCGGCAGTGGCGGGCGCTCGCACTTGAGGACAACCTGACCTGGCATCAGATCGATGGCCTGCTGGACCTTCGGCCCGGCACGCGGCTGCGCCTCAGAGGGGGGCTGCGCCAGCGTCCACTCTCGAGCCGCCGATTCCAGGCCGCGCTCGGCGCGCTGCCGCGCCGCCGCCCGGATCTGCTCGCGCTCCGCGCCGGATACCGTAGCGCCGAGGAGTCGCTGCGGCTGCAGATCCTCAGACAGTTCCCGATGATCGGCGTGGGCGTGCAGCGGGCTGAAGCGGCCGACGACGCCGTGCACACATACGGCTTCGACGTGACGTTGACGCTGCCCCTGTTCAACCGCAACCGTGGGGCAATTGCCGTCGCACGCGCGAGCCGTGCGTACCTGTATCGGGTCTACCAGGCCGACGTCGATACGGCGATGAATCAGGCTCATCAGCTGTTTGCGGCCGAGCGCATCCTGCGCCGGCAGCTGCGCGCCGCGC
>JAKAZL010000125.1 GCA_021815925.1 Pseudomonadota bacterium
CCGCCGTCGGCCATCTCGATCTTGCCGCGGGTCTGCTTGACCGCCCCGGTGAAGGCGCCCCGCTCGTAGCCGAACAGCTCGCTCTCGAGCAGGTTCTCCGGGATGGCCGCACAGTTGATGGCCACCATGGGCTGGGCAGCGCGTGCGCTCAAAGCATGCAGCGCGCACGCGAGCCGCTCCTTTCCTGTGCCGCTTTCCCCCAGCAGCAGCACGGTCGCCTGGGTGGGGGCGAGCTTCTGCACCAGCCGGCAGACCTTCACCATCGGTTCGCTCGCGGCGATTACGCCCTCGAGGGCGTTCGCGGGGCGGCTCTCGACGAGGCGGCGGTTCTCCGCCTCGAGCTCCTGGATGCGCCGCGCCCGATCGATGATGAGCGAGAGCACCTGCATATCGACCGGCTTCTGGCAGAAGTCGTAGGCGCCGAGCCGCATGGCGCGCAGCGCGTGCTCGCGCCCCTCGCGGCCGGTGACGACGATGATCTTGGTCGCAGGCGCGAGGCGCAGCAGCTCGCTGAGGGTGGCGAAGCCCTCCTCCACCCCATCCGGATCGGGCGGCAGCCCCAAGTCCTGCAGCACGATCGAGGGATCGAGCCGCCGCGCCGCGGCGAGCGCCTCCTCGCGCGTACCGGCGCACTCGACCTCGAAATCATCGAGCGCCCATTTCAGCTGGCGCTGCAGCCCAAGGTCGTCCTCGACAACGAGCAGCTTAGTCTTGGGGTTGGAATTCATGGAGCGACAGAGCCCGAACTTCTTGTGTCGACAGCGACGGCGCGAGCGGCAGGCGGACGATGAAGCGTGTCCCGCGGCCCGGGCTGCTCTCCACCTCGATGGTGCCCCCGCAGCTGCGCACGAACTCGCGCGCCTGGTAGGCGCCGATCCCGAACCCGCGCTCCCCCTTGGTGCTCTCGAAGGGCCGGAACAGCCGCTCGCGGATGAACGTGGCATCCATCCCGCATCCGGTATCACGCACTTCGATCACGCCGTGCAAATCTGCCATGTGGACCGATACGGTAATCGATCCGCTCGCCGCTGTCGCATCCTGGGCATTACGGATAAGGTGCTCGATCACCTGCAGCAGCCGGTCGCGGTGGAGCACGACCTCGACCCGCTCGCGCATGTCAAGGACCGGGACGGGCTCCCGGCCGGCACACCGGCGGATCGCCTCGGCACATAAATCGGCGAGCTCCGCCCGGTGGGTCTGCTCGGTGAGCACCCCGCTTCTGAGCTGATCCATCAGCCGCGTCATGCGCTTGACCGAATTATCGATGGTGAGGATGGCATCATCGAAGAAGTCGGGATTGCCGCGGTGGCGGGCGGCGTTCTGCACCACGAGGGCCTGTTGGGCAATGAGATGCCTCAGGTCATGCATGAGCACGGCCGAGAGGCGGTTCAGGGCCTCGAACTGGTGCGCCTCGGCGAGGCGCTTGGCGGCCTGCTCGAAGGCGAGGAAGCTGGCCACCTGGCGCCCGGCGGCTCGCAGCAGATCGAGCTCTTCCCATCTGAGGCGCACGGCCGCCAGCGGCTGGGCGATCACCACGAACCCGACCAGGGCGTTCTCGCAGATCAGCGGCACCACGGCCCAGAGTTGCGGGTCATCCAGCATCCACCGGGGGGGATTCGGCATCTCCTGGGCGCGTCGCGGCATTCTCGGTGTCCGATGACCCAGCCGCACCTCGCGCGCCTCGTCGAGATTGCAGATCCATTCGTACTGGCGCAGGTAATCGAAGAACGGTCCGTGTCCGCTCTCGCGCGGCCCACTCGGCGGCGCGAGGGTACCGCCGACGGGGACATAAACGCCCTCGGGGTCGCGAAGCCACAGCCCAGCATTCATGGCGCTCACGAAGCTCGCCATGATGCGGGCGATGCGCTCGTAGAGCGGCATCTCGCCTTCCTCCGAGAGCGCCCGCGTGAGCTTCTGCCACTCGGTGCGGTAATCGTAACGATAGGGAAAGAGGTACTTGGCGATGGTCACGCGCGACCAGGCGCGGAACTGCTCCGACAGCGCCGCCACCGCAAGCGCCAGGGCGCCCGCGGCGAGAAACAGCAACTGTCCCGCCTCACCCCAGGAACCTCCGACCCGCCGGACCCAGTAGCTGCCGGCCGCCATGACGAGCACGTAGAGGGCAGTACCGAGCAGCGTCGCGCTGAAGAAGATGATCCGGGGAGAGAGGAAGGCGGCCGAGTCCCACTCCTGGATGCGGCTGACGCTCACCGCCAGCAGCACGGCGAGCAGCGCATTCAGAAAGCCTCGGTCGGTCCAGAACACCGCCGCGAGGCTGCCGTGCAACATCGCAATGGAGTACAGGCACAGGTCCCAGCCGAACAGCACGCCGACCGAGAGCCAGATGTACTTCAGGCTCCAGCGCTGGCGAGAGGCGGTATTGCGCGCCACCTGCTCGACGAGCACCAGCCCCGCGATGGCCAGCAGCAGCGAACCCCACAGCCAGTAGCGCTCGATTCCCCGGGCAAGCAGGCCCGGCCGGCCCGGCAGCAGCGCGCCGGCCGCCCAGAGGAGCAGCAGACCCACCAGCACCACCGCGGCGCGCTGCAGGCGGCGCGCCCAGAGCGCGGCGGCCGGGCGGCTCAGCCAGCGGGTAAGGACCATGATCCAGGCCAGCGCACGGAGGTACTCGGCGGTGATCAGGAGGGCCGGGGCGAACTCGCCCCGCTCGCCGGGCGCTGCAAGCACGACAGACCAAGCCAGCTGCGCGGCGATCGCGACGGTCAGCCCGGAGCCGGTCAGACGCCGTCGCCAGACCGTGAGGCAGGCGCCCAGCAACAGGGCGTACGCAGCGGCGCTGAGGAGGTATCCGATCACGGCGCCATCCTACTGCACGGACAGGGAAAATGAGCGCGACTTGCCGCTCACCGAGCCTTTGGCGGTCTGTCTGCCGCGATCGGCACTCAGGGCCTCGACGGAGGCCGGGGGCCCGTTCCCGGGCCCCCGGCAGTGGACTCACGGCGCGAGCTTGACGATCGCGTTGTTGCCCGTATCGGTCACGAAAAGGTTGTCGGTACTGTCCACCGTGATGCCGAAGGGGTAGTTGAACGCGTAGATCGTCGTCGTCCCACCGCTGTTCGGCTGGGTCGCGCCCGCCAGGGTGGAAACCACCCCAAGAGGCGTGATCTCGCGCACCGCGCTGTTACCCAAATCGATCACGAAGATATTGCCTGCGCTATCGACCGTCAAGTCGGTCGGCGCCGCAAAGAGTGCCTGAGTGGTCCCCGCCCCATCCGCGTAGCCGGCAGTGGCCGTGCTCGGGCCGTTGCAGGTGCCCTGTCCGCCGGCGAATGTTGTGACCGCGTTGAGATTCCCCGGTCCCACCGAGGTGATCTTACGGACCACGTGATTGTTGGTATCCGCCACGTAGAGGTTGCCGGCGGCGTCGACGGCGACTCCATCGGGCGCATCGAACTCGGCCGTCGGGCCATCACCGTCCAGGCAGCCGGCGTTCAAGTTCCCGGCCAGCGTGACGATCGTGCTGCTCGCCGAAACACTGCCGCCGGTCGCTTCGATCTCGCGAATCTCGTTCCTCAGCGTATCGGCCACGTACACGTTGCCAGCCGCGTCGACGGCGACCCCTTCGGGATGGTCAAAGGCGGCCGCGCCCGATTGGTTAAGGGTGATCACCGAGCTGCCCGAAGAGACCAGGCCGCCGCTCGCAACGATCTCACGGACGAGGCTGTTGCTGGTGTCTGCGACGTAGACGTTTCCGTGTGCATCGACTGCGACGCCCGTCGGCGCGCTGAAGGAAGGCGATGCGCCGGTTCCGAGGGAGGTCACGGTGCCCGAGGAACTGACTTCCAGAACGTCATTCGCACCGGTATCGGCCACGTAGAGATTACCGGAGGCATCGACCGCGATGCCATCGGGGCCGTTGAGTGTGGTCCCGGTCGTGGCCACGGCGCTGGACGTCGGCGTGTCCGCCACGCACGTCAGGTCTTCGCCCGTGACATTGGTGGTGATCGTGCCAGAATAATCGGTGCCCACTCTTGTGCATGTCTCCCAACCCGGCTGGGAGTCGATCGACAGGGCGATCGACGTGCCATACGGCACGTTGGCGTAGGTGTACGGCGCCGAACCCGAGGTCACCGGCGTCACGGCCAGAACCGGTCCGCCGGAATAGAACTGCAGCTTCAGGCCGGCGCTCGTGAGCCCGCTCGCGCTGCCGGTGATGCTGTAGGTCACAGTGGTGCAAGCCACTCTCACGTTGCTCACCGAACCGCTGATGGTGCCCGAGCCCGAGCTCACCGTGCAGCTCTCACCGCTCGGCTGCTGGTAGACAGTCACATTGTAGCTGTTGCCCGCCAGCTGGGTCTGAGTGAACGTAAAGGTCGAGGCCCCGGAGGCGACCACGAGGTTGTCCGCCGCGTTATTCTGCAGCACCAACCCCGATGCCGTGAGCCCGCTAATGGAGCCGCCAACGGTGTAGGCAACAGGGGTACACGCGACCGCCACCGAGGTCACATTGGCGCTCGCGGTTCCCGAACCCGAGGAAACGGTGCAGCTCTCACCGGTCGGCTGCTGCACGACGGTGACATTGTACGCGGCGCCTGCAGCCACGGGTTGGGTGAAGGTGAACGTGGACGCGTTGGTCGCAACCGACAGATTGTTCCCGCCGTTGTCGGCCAGGACCAGCCCGGAGGCCGTGAGGCCGCTGATGCTGCCGCCGATGGTGTAGGTGTTGGTGCAGGCCACCGCGACCGAGGTGACATTCCCCGTCGCGGTGCCAGAGCCGCCCGAGACCGTGCAGGACTCCCCCGTCGGCTGCGTCGCGACGGCGACGCTGTAACTCGCCCCAGAGCTGACCGACTGACTGAAGGTGAAGGTCGTGGCGCCAGAGCTCAGCGTGAGGTTATCGCCGCC
>JAKAZL010000034.1:0-3234 GCA_021815925.1 Pseudomonadota bacterium
AGTACCCGTCCGGATTCTTCGCCAGATATTGCTGGTGATAGTACGCCCGAGGGCGGGAAATACCACGGAATCCCCGCGCTTAGGGTGGTGGCAGATCTCTACCGGTCGACTTTCGGTAGGCGTTGACGTCAATCCATCGGTAGATCAAGCCGTAAACGCGATTACCCGCGGGTTTGCTGGCTCGCAGGCTTAAGGTATATTTACTATACCTTTTGTATACCTGCTGGATGAATCGGTCGTCATGGGTTTCGAATACGACCCGGACAAGAGCGCTGAAAACAAGCGCAAGCATGGCATTGACTTTGAGCAAGCGCAGCAGCTTTGGACCGACCCCCAGCTGGTTGAGGTCCCGGCGCGGACCACGGATGAACCTCGTTGGCTGTTGATCGGGAAGATCGGCGAGAAGCACTGGTCGGCGATCATCACCAGACGCAGCGACAACATTCGGCTGATCTCTGTCAGGCGATCTCGAGATGAAGAGGTGGAGATTTATGAAAGCGAAAGCGTTTGATCGCAAATTCGATGCGGGCGGGAAGATTGTGAACCAGCTTGATTTAAGCAAGGCACGGCGCATCGGCACAGATGCCAGGCGGGTCAACGTGGACTTCCCCGCTTGGATGGTGGATTCCCTCGACCGTGAAGCGCGCCGGCTGGGCGTGACGCGGCAGTCGTTGATCAAGCTGTGGCTTGCCGACAAACTTGGTCAGCCGGCTGTCGGCGCGAAGCGATGAGCTCGTCGTTGCCGACGGCGGCAGACTATGAATGCTGCAATAGCGATTTTTCGAAGATACCTCCCATCGTCAGATCGTCACGCCAAATACTGCGAAGATCCACGCCGTACGTCTGCTCGAGACGCCGCGCAAGTTCCTCCAGCTCAAGCGCATCGGGCCATCCCTTTATCGGGTAGAGCGCGCGATAGACGCTGAGCAACTGATCCGCTGGGGCGAACTGCAGCGACCGCTTGCGCGGAAACGCAAACGCGTCGACGAACAGGTGCAAGAAATTCCGAATCTCGGCCTTTGAGGCGCCCGGGAATGCCTGCTTCCATGCTCTACCCGTACACGAACGGTCCCAATAGGTCCTAATGGTCGTTGGATGCGTGACCGACATGATTATGACGACCGCCGCGATTGAGCCGACAACGGCTAGCAAGATGTCGTACTGCGTTTCCATGTCACGCTCAGACCTTCACCGAAGGCTTTCCGAGTCACGGATCATCGGTAGACTTCCAGTAGACTCGCGCGCCACAAGCATCCTCATTTCTTCCCGCAGCCACACCCGGGGTCCTCGTCGAGGACGACGCTAACCAGCGGATTTTCTTCCGGAACCCACTGTGTGGCTCCAACTACGCCTTCACCCCAGCCGGTAACTCCGGGATTTTGAAGGGAACCCCGCATCCCCCCAGCCCGCAGTACCCGTCCGGATTCTTCGCCAGATATTGCTGGTGATAATCCTCGGCGTAGTAGAACGTCGGCCACGGTGCGATCTCGGTCGTAATCCGGCCAAGTCCCGCCGCCGTGAGTCGCGCCTGATACGCCTGGCGCGACGCCTCGGCGGCCTCGCGCTGGACCGCATCGGCGGCGAAGATCATCGAGCGGTACTGCGTGCCCTCATCGCCCCCCTGGCGCATACCCTGGGTCGGATCATGCGACTCCCAGAATGCCTTCAGCAGCGCCTCGTAACCGATCGCAGCCGGATCGAAAACCACCCGCACGACCTCGGCATGCCCGGTGAGGCCCGTGCATACCTCACGGTAGGTCGGATGGGGGGTCAGCCCGCCGGCATAGCCGACCGCCGTGGAATACACGCCGGGCAGCTCCCAGAAGAGCCGCTCGGCCCCCCAGAAACAGCCCATGGCGAACAATGCCTCGCGCAGTCCGGCCGGATAAGGGGGCACGATGCGGTGAGCACTGACGTAGTGCTGAGCCGGCACCTCGATCGGCGTGCTGCGCCCAGGCAGTGCTTCGTGCGCCTCGGGAAGGGACATTTTCTTGTGCGATGAGCCCATGAGGATCTCCTCCAGGTACAAGATGATACCGCGTCCGGTCGTCCCCTTGCGCCGGCCTCGGTCGGCACCGTAAGCTTCGCGCGCCATGGGAATCAGCCAGCCTCAGAACCTCAGAACGCCCCCCGCCGCGCGGCCACGGCCCTACGGGGTCCGAGTGAGCCTGCTGCCCGGGGACCCGTTCGGCAAGCTGGTCGGGCCCGAGTGGCACCGCATGCACTGGTACTTGACCGCTGCCGAACGCGATGCCGCGCTCAGCGAGATGAGCCGGCGCCACCTGTACTCCCGCTCGGGCGACAAGCCGGCGCTGGTGTTCGAGAAGGTCGAGAACCTGGTCGAGAGCCGCGGCATCTAGCGGCGTGGGCGCCTGCCGAGCAGCTCGCCCGCACCATTCCACCCCGCCTGCACCGCCGCCCGGCGCCAACGAGCCTCGCTCTCGTCTAGAACGTGCGGCCGAGAAACAGGTAGTACGCCTGGTTGCCCCGGTCATCGAAGCCGCTACCGAGGTACACCGGCCCGAGGAACGTGTCGAGCCCGAGAAAGAGGCTCGCGTCCTTGTGCAGGGAACTCCAGCGGGCCGAGCTCATGTTCTGCCATACGTTGCCCGCCTCGAGCGACATCCCGAGGTAGATCGGCACGCCCAGATAGCCCGGCCCGCCCCGGTCGATCTCACGGTACAGCAGCACGCGCGCGATGCCGAAGTGCGGACCGTACAGGGAGTAGGGCTTCAGGCCCGAGAGATTCAGAAAGCCGCCGAGCGGGAATTCCATGAGCAGGTTGGTGGCCCGGTTCAGCAGACTCCCGCCGGCGAGCGAGAACGCGACCGTGTTGCGGTCGTGCCAGGTGTGCGCGGCGAGGAAATCCAACGTCACGCGGTTGTACGTCGACACCCCGCCGATCACATCGTGCGCGCTGCTCCACTGCAGCGTCGCGTGCTCGCCGGAGTGGGGGAAATCGATGTTGTCGAGCGTGTCGTAACTGAAGCGCAGAAAGTAGGTGAGCGAGCCGAAACTCTGCTGGGCCGGAAAGGGCAGCGCCGGATCGGTCGGATCGCCGATGGTGAGGCGGGTATGACCTTCCTCGCGGTACACACCGGCGCGGATCTCGCCCCAATCGCCGAACTGTTTGCCGAGATCCAGGCCGTAATCGAAAGTGTGCACGCGGTACTGCGCGCGCACGCTCTGGCCGATCAGGAACGGCAGATCGCTGGCGGCGATCGACACCTTCGG
>JAKAZL010000034.1:3334-22687 GCA_021815925.1 Pseudomonadota bacterium
GCTTCGTCGGCTGCAGCGGGTAGCTCACATCGACGACGATCAGCACGTCGACGCCCATGGCGCGTGCCACGTCGATCGGCACGTTGTCGGACACGCCACCGTCGATCAACAGCCGCCCCCCGCGTGCCACCGGCGCAAACAGTCCGGGCGCGGACATGCTCGCGCGCATCGCGCTCGTCAGGTCCCCGGAGCTCATCACGACTTCGTGGCCATTGGCCAGGTCGGTGGCAACCGCCCGGAACGGGGTGGGCAGGTCATTGAAGTTCGTGATGCGGGCCACCGGCAGGGTCAGGCGGCGCAGGATCTCGCTCAGGCTCTGCCCTTCGATCAACCCCTGGGGCAGCACCAGACGGCCGTGCCGCACGCCGATGCGGAAGTCGACCAGGAAATTGTCATCCTCTTCTTTGCGACGCAGCGACAAGTCCTGGCGCGGCGGCTGGTCACGGAAGGCCTCCTGCCAGTTGAGCGAGCGGACCACCGCCTCGACCTGATTGGCCGTCAGCCCGCTCGCATAAAGGCCGCCAACCACCGCGCCCATGCTGGTGCCGGCGACTGCGGCAATGGGGATGCGCAGCTTCTGCAGGACTTTGAGCACGCCGATATGCGCCAGGCCGCGCGCGCCGCCGCCGGAGAGCACCAGCCCGATGCGCGGCCGATGGGCCGCCCCCGGACGCAGTGCGTCCGGGTTCGCCACGTACACCCCGGCGGCCAGGCGCGGCGCGGCAGGCGCCTGCGCAGCAGCGGCGGCCCCGAGACGCACACTGAGCAGTGCCGCGAGCCCCAACACGCCGATCCGCATGCCGGCCACCCTGAAGCATGTCATGGCCGGCAGAATATCAGCATCACGAGCCGATCTCTCGTTCGCGCGTGACAGGCGCGTGATGCGGTACGATACCGCACTCATGCTGTACCTGATCCTGCCGTACATACTGTCCATCGCCCTGATCGTCCATTGCATCAAGACCGGGCGGAACTGGATCTGGGTCTGGGTGATGTTGTTCCTGCCGCTGCTCGGGGCCCTGGCTTACGCGGCGGTGGAGATCGTGCCGGAGCTGTTCCGGAGCCGCTCCGCCCAGCGTACTGCGCGCGGGCTGAAGAAGGCGATCGATCCGTTCGGCGATCTGCGCCGCTACGAGCGCGAAGCCGAGGTCACCGGCAACGTGGCCAGCCGGCAGCGTTACGCCGAGGAACTCACCCGGCACGGCCGCCACGCGGACGCGATTGCGCAGTACCGGCTCACCTTGACCGGACTGTACGAGCACGACCCGGATCTCATGCTGGGCCTGGCGCGAGCGCAATTCGGTCAGGGCGATGCGTCGGCGGCCCGCACCACGCTCGAGGCGCTGATGCAGCACAATCCCGGCTTCGGCTCCCCGGAGCGGCACCTGCTCTATGCCCGTGCGCTCGAGCAGGAGGGCAGCCTCGATCGCGCCCTGCTCGAGTATCGCACGCTCGCCCACGCCTACCCGGGCGCGGAGGCGGCCGTCCGCTATGCGCAGCTGCTCGAGCGCCAGGGCCAGCGCGACGAGGCGCGCAAGGTGGCACGCGAGCTGCTCGAGCAGGCCCGCATCGCCCCGGCGCACTATCGCCGGGCGCAGCGCGACTGGCTCGACGCGGCGGCTCGGCTGCTCTAACGGCCGGCGCGGCGCCGGCCCGCGCACCCCAGCACCGCACCGAACTCCTTGTCCCCCTCGCCGCGGGCCAGCGCCTCGAGCAGCGTATCGCGCATCAGGCTGGCGAATGGCATGGGAGTGTTGACGGCCTCGGCCGCCCCGAGCGCAAGCCGCACATCCTTCAGACCGAGCCGGGCCCTGAACCCGGCCGGCTCGAAGCGCGACTCGGCGATCACCCGGCCGTAGCCGGCGTAGACCGGACCCGGGAAGAATGTCTGGCTGACGAGCTCGAACAGCTCCGCCGGGGCAATCCCGTAGCCGCCGGCGAGCGCCGCTGCCTCTCCCATCGACTCGATGGCTGCGGCCAGCATGAAGTTCATGGCGAGCTTGACCACATTCGCCTGCGCGGCGCGCTCACCGAACCGCCAGGTGCGCTGCCCGATCACATCGAACAGCGGCTGCACCCGCTCGATCTGGGCCGCAGCACCGGCGGCGAGAATATTGAGCTTTCCGGCTGCGGCGACGTCCGGGCGGCCGAGCACCGGTGCGGCCACATAACCGCAGCCCTCGGCCTGCAGCCGCCGCTCCAGCTCGTCGCTCAGCTGCGGGGAGATGGTCGCCAGGTTGACGTGCACGGTGCCGGGCGCGGCCGGCAGCGCCGCCCCGAGCAGCACCTCGCGAACGGCCCCATCGTCGCTCAGAATCGAGAAGACCACCTCGGCGGCGCACGCCTCGCGCGCGCTCGCGACGGCCTCAGCCCCTTGCTCGGCCAGCCACCGCGCGGGCCCGGGGGAGCGGTTCCAGACCCGCACCTCATGACCGGCTGCGAGCAGCCGCGCGGCGATGGCGCTGCCCATATTGCCGAGCCCGATGAATCCGATATTCATGATCGCCTCCGTTTCTCGCGCTGACCGGCCGCCGCGCGGCCGGCGGCTGCGCGCACGTCCCGAGCGCACGATGCTAGCATCGCTCATCCGAAGATCACGCCGGAGACTCCCCATGAGCGCAAGGCCCACTGCCGAGCCGTCGCGCGCCGCTCAGCCGGCGACGCCCGAGCTCGCGGCCGTCATCGACGCCCGCACGCACGACATCGGCGAGATGACGGTCGGGCGCGTACTGCCGTCGGTGGCCCGCCGCATGGTCGGTCCGTTCATATTCTTCGACCACATGGGTCCGGCGGACCTGCCGCCGGGGCGAGGTCTGGACGTGCGTCCGCACCCGCATATCGGACTGGCCACGGTCACCTACCTGTTCGAGGGCGAGATCGTCCACCGCGACAGTCTCGGCTCGCAGCAGACCATCCGCCCCGGGGACATCAATTGGATGACCGCCGGCCGCGGTATCGTGCACTCCGAGCGCAGCGGCCCTGCGCAGCGCGACGCGGAGGCACGACTCAATGGCCTGCAGCTGTGGATCGCGTTGCCCGCGGAGCACGAGGAGACCGAGCCGCAATTCCGCCATCATCCGGGCGAGACCCTGCCGACAGTCGAGCTCGCCGGTGCCCACGTGCGCGTCCTCGCCGGTGCGCTGTACGGGCAGCGCTCGCCGGTCGCGACGCTCTCGCCGCTCTTTTATGCCGACGCGATGCTGCCGGCAGGATGCGAGCTGCCGCTCACCGACGCTTACTCCGAGCGCGCCGTTTACGTGATCGAGGGTCGTCTCACCGTGCAGGGCGGCTCGGCCGGTCCGGGCCGCATGCTGGTCTTCGCACCCGGGGCGGGGCGCGTTCTGCGCAGCGAGCACGGCGCGCGCGTAGCACTGCTCGGCGGCGAGCCGCTCGGCGAGCGGCACATTTACTGGAACTTCGTGTCGAGCTCGCTCGAGCGCATCGAGCAGGCCAAGCGCGACTGGCGCGAAGGGCGTTTCCCGACGGTGCCGGGCGACGACACAGAATTCATTCCGCTGCCCGACCGTGCTTGAGGCTGCACTGCGCAGACCTTCCCGCCCCGGCGGACGCGGTGGTCCGCCCGCGCCACGCGGATCACGCCGCCGGGCCCGATAGCTGCCGCTCGAGCGCAGCGAGCACCCGGTAGCACGGCAGGACCTCGGCGACGCTCGCATTCGGCTCGCGCCCGGCCCGGATGGCGGCGATGAACTCGCGGTCCTGCAGCTCGATGCCGTTCATCGAGACGTCGACCTTGGACACGTCGATCTTGAGGTCTTTGCCGTCGACGAGATCGTCATAACGGGCGACGTACGTGCCGTTGTCGCAGATATAGCGAAAGAACGTGCCGAGCGGCCCATCGTTGTTGAATGACAGCGACAGAGTACAGATCGCGCCCGTGCGGCTCTTCAGCTGGATGGACATGTCCATCGCGATTCCAAGCTCGGGATGAATCGGACCCTGCAGGGCGTTCGCGGCCACGATCTCGCCGCTCTGGTAGGCGAACAGGTCCACGGTGTGCGCGGCATGATGCCAGAGCAGGTGATCGGTCCACGAGCGGGGCTGACCGAGCGCGTTGATGTTCTTGCGCCGGAAGAAGTAGGTCTGCACGTCCATCTGCTGAACCGTGAGTTCACCCGCCCGGATCCGCCTGTGCACCCACTGATGGCTGGGATTGAAGCGGCGCGTGTGACCCACCATCGCCAGCTTGCCGCTCGCCTGCTGCGCCCGTACGACGTCTTCGGCGTCCGCCAGGCTGTCGGCGAGCGGAATCTCAACCTGCACGTGCTTGCCCGCCTGCAGGCAGGCGATCGCCTGCGAGGCGTGGATCTGCGTCGGGGTGCAAAGAATCACCGCATCGACATCGGGACGGGCGAGTGACTCCCGCAGCTCGGTCGCGACGTGTCCAATCCCGTAGCGCGCCGCGACCTCTCGCGTCGGCTCCAACGTGCGCCCGACGAGCGACACCACCCGCACGTCGGGTATGTTGCGCAGAGCATCGAGGTGCTTGATGCCAAAGGCGCCCGCACCGGCAAGCGCGATGTTGATCGTCTGGGCCATGGACTCTCCTTCAGAATGTCCGCATCGCGACTCAACGGCTCTCGAGAATGATATTGCCCACCGCCGTGGACGATGCCGGGATGTGATAGAAGCGGTAGACCTCCTCGACCTTCGCGCCGAGGGCCCCGCGCATCAACAGCCACATCACCAGCTCGATGGCCTCCGCGCCGGCCTCGCGCAGGTATTCGATCGGCGGGATGCCGGTGAGCCGCTGCGGATCGCGCGACAGATCGTCGAGGAAGGCCTTGTCGAAGGCCGGATTGGTCAGGCCGGCCCGCGGCCCCTGGATCTGGTGTGACATGCCGCCGGTACCGAACACCACGACCGTCAGGTCCTCCTCCCAGCTCTCGACAGCCCGGCGGATGGCCTGGCCCAGCTGGTAGCAGCGCCGCCCCGTTGGCGCCGGATACTGCACCACGTTCACCGCCAGGGGAATGACACGACAGGGCCACTCGGCCGGCGCCCCGCACAGCAGGGTCAGCGGCACGGTCAGGCCATGATCGACCTGCATCTCGTTGACGATGGTCATGTCGAATTCATCGAGCACGAGCGACTGGACCAGGTGCGCGGCGAGCTCAGGATACCCCTTCACCACCGGCACGGGCCGCGGGCCCCACCCCTCGTCAGCGATCGTGAACTCCTCGGCGCAACCGAGCGCGAAGGTGGGAATCATCTTGAGGTCGAAGGCATTGACGTGATCGTTGTAGACCATGACGATGACGTCGGGCCGGGTCTTCGCCATCCATTGCCTGGCCGGCTCGTAGCCCTTGAAGACCGGCTGCCAGTACGGCTGGTCGGTCTTGCCGTTGTCGACCGCCGCGCCGATCGCCGGGGTATGCGAGGTACCGACTCCTGCGACGATGCGGGCCATCAGTGGCTCTCCCGCTGCGACTTGAAGCGCCAGCCCTCTGGTGAGCGTCCGCCCTGCAGCATCATGTCCACGTATTCCTTCTCGGTCATGCCGGTCATCTGCGCAGCCATATATTGGTAGGATCGTCCGTCGGTGAAGGCGAGCTTGGCGAGCGCATAGACGACCGCCCCGAGCTCGAGCAGCCGGTTCCACTTGCGCTGCAGTACCGCTTCCCGCTGCGCCTCGCTCAGCTTGAACTTCGACAGGTACGCACGCTCATCGGCGAGGAACGCCTTGCGGTTCTCGGCCTTCATGAGCGTGTAGAGGAACTGGTTGAGGTGATAACCCGCGCGGGCGCGCTCGGCATCGAATATCCAGGTGCCCGGAATGTCCTCGTAGGGTCTGTCTGCCACCGTACTCTCCCCTCTCCGTCAGGTTTCTTCCGGCCAGTACAGCCGCATGGGATTGTCGACCAGGAGTCTGCGCTGCGCCTCGGCGCTCGGCGCGATGTGTGGAATGAAATCGACCAGCAGTCCGTCATCGGGCATGTGGTCCTTGAGATTCGGATGCGGCCAGTCCGTACCCCAGAGCACCCGGTCCGCGAACATCTCGACCAGGCAGCGACCGAACGGCACGACATCGCGGTAGGCGTTGCGCTCCCCGTGCAGCGCCGGCGGTCCGCTCAGACTGAGCCGCTCCGGACACGATACCTTCGACCAGACGTTCGGGTGCTCGCGCATCAGGCGCACGAGGCGCTGAAACTGCGGCCCGTCCACCGGCTCCCGCACGTCCGGACGGCCCATGTGATCGACCACCACGGTGGTCGGCAGCGCGGTGAAGAAGTCCCACAGCTCGCCGAGGTCGGCCGCTTCGAAGTACACCACCACGTGCCAGCCGAGTGGCGCGATGCGCCCGGCGATCTCCAGCAGCTCCTCGCGCGGGGTGAAATCGACCAGTCGCTTGAGAAAGTTGAATCGCACTCCGCGCACACCGGCCGCATGCAGACTCTCCAGCTCCGCGTCGGTCACGCTGCGTCGCACGGTCGCGACGCCACGCGCCCGCCCGTCCGAGTGGAGCAATGCATCGACCATGGCCCGGTTGTCTGCCCCGTGACAGGTTGCCTGCACCACCACGTTGCGTGCGAAGCCGAGGTGATCGCGCAACGCGTACAGCTGGCGCTTGCTCGCATCGCACGGGGTGTACTTGCGCTCCGGCGCGTAGGGAAATTCCGCACCCGGACCGAACACGTGGCAGTGCGCATCGACCGCGCCCGCCGGCGCGACGAAGCGCGGTCGCGACGGATTGGGATACCAATCGAGCCAGCCGGGACTCTTAGTGAACGCTGTAGGGGGTGGCACAGTCATGATTGGACTTCAGGCTCTTTCGCCCCGGGGCGGGCCGATGTGATGGAGTATGCGGTCGGCCTCGCACCGCCAGTCGGTGCTGCGTGCGAATCGCGGCTCGTCAGGCGCGCCGAACACGCCGGCCTCGGCAAGATCGGCCATCCATTGCTGACGCTCGGCCGTGCCGGCTGCCGACCAGGGCGCCAACCCGGCCTCCTGCATCGTCCGCGCGGCCTCGCGCATCTCCTCGGCGCGGCGCCGCCCGTGCCGGATCACGCGCTGAAAGAAATAGGCGGCCTGCCGCTCCCACTCGATGCCGGGAAAGGTCTCCTGCAAGGAGGCGAGCACGGCATCCTCAACTCCATAGGCCCGGGCCGCAGTCAGGCTCTCGATGATCAGGGCCTCCAGCCCCTTGATCATCACGCTGCGGCACATCTTGGAGGCCGACGCGACACCGAGCCGCTCCGAGGCCACCTGCGGACAAAAGCCGAGCGCCGCAAGCTGCGGAGCGAGCATGGCGGCGTGCGGACCCCCGAGCAGAAGCGGCACGCGGATGCGGTGCGGCGGGACGGAGGTCATCACCGCTCCCTCAACGTAGCGACCGCCGGCGGCCTCAATGCGGGCAGCCGCGTCCCGCTTGGCTCCCGGAGAGGCAGAGTTTAAATCGACGAACCACGTCCCGCGCGTCAGGCGCTCGGCACAC
The DNA here is from genome assembly GCA_021815925.1 of Pseudomonadota bacterium. Classification (GTDB taxonomy): domain Bacteria; phylum Pseudomonadota; class Gammaproteobacteria; order Steroidobacterales; family Steroidobacteraceae; genus 13-2-20CM-66-19. The sequence continues at coordinate 10,788 of JAKAZL010000034.1, forward strand.
GCGTCGGCCGCCGCCACCGTCTGACTGGCGGTGACTGCGCTGATCAACAGATCACAGTCGGCCGTCAAGGCCGCAGGCGAGGCGGTGAGCGTCACGCCGTGCGCCAGCGCGTGCTCGCGCAGCGGCCCCTCGGCGCCGGTGTCGAGCTTCAGATCGTAGGCCCCGAGCCACGCTGCGCCGCGGGCGCGCAAATCCTCGGCCAGTATCCGGCCGACTTCTCCATAGCCGATCAGGCCGACCCGCCACCGCAGTGCATCAGGCTCCCCGCTCGCCATGTCAGTCGATGTACTTCAGGCCAAGTTTCTCGAGCGGTTCGCGCATCTTGTACATGTCCAGCCCGAGTGCGCCGGCGGCGAACTGGGCACGCTTGCCCGCCTCGCTGGCCTCACGCGCCTCGGCCGCGTCGGCCACCCGCTGTACCACCGCGGCCGGCACCACCACCACGCCGTCGTCGTCGGCCACCACCGCATCGCCCGGGTTGATCAGCGCGCCGGCGCACACCACCGGTACGTTCACCGATCCGAGCGTCGCTTTCACGGTGCCCTTGGCGCTGATGGCGCGGCTGAACACCGGAAAGCTCATCTCGGTCAGCTCGCGCACGTCACGCACCCCGCCATCGATGATCAGGCCGAGGGCCCCCCGGGCGCGGAACGAGGTGGCGAGCAGCTCGCCGAAAAATCCGTCCTCGCTGTCGGTGGTGCAGCCCGCCACCACCACGTCGCCGGCGCGGATCTGCTCGGCGGCCACGTGCAACATCCAGTTGTCCCCGGGCTGCAGCAGCACCGTGACCGCAGTGCCGCAGACTCGGGCACCGGGATAGATCGGACGCATGTACGGCTTCATCAAGCCGACGCGACCCATGGCCTCGTGAACGGTCGCCACGCCGAAGCGGCCGAGCTTCTCGACCGCGGCGCGCGGGGCGCGCTCGATGTTGCGCTTGACCAGCCCCAGTGTGTTCAGCGGCGTGCTCATGTTCCTGCCTCTTGCGAATGGGGATGCCCGACGCTCACAGGCCGCGCGCCTCGAGCGCGGCGCGCAGGCGCGGATAGACCCTGTGGGCATTGTCCTCGTAGATCTGGCGGCGCTGCCCGGCCGTGATCGCGGCGGCTTCGATGTACCGCTTGGTGTCGTCGTAGTGATGTCCGGTGCGCGGATCGATGCCCCGCACTGCGCCGATCATCTCCGAGGCGAACAGGACGTTCTCGATCGGCATCACGCGCAGCAGCAGGTCGATTCCCGGCTGGTGGTAGACGCACGTGTCGAAGTAGATGTTCTTCAACAGATGCTCCTCCAGGGGCGGCTTGTTCAGCGCCTGCGCCAGCCCCCGGAACCGGCCCCAATGGTAGGGCACCGCACCACCCCCGTGCGGAATCACGAAGCGCAGCGTCGGGAAATCCTTGAACAGGTCGCCGGTCAAGCACTGCATGAACGCGGTGGTGTCCGCGTTGAGATAGTGCGCGCCCGTCGTGTGAAAACATGCGTTGCAGCTGGTGCTGACGTGGATCATGGCCGGGATGTCGTACTCGACCATCTTCTCGTAGATCGGGTACCACCAGCGGTCGGTGAGCGGCGGCTCGCGCCAATGCCCACCGGAGGGGTCCGGGTTGAGGTTGATGGCGACGAATCCATAGTCCCGGATGCAACGGTCGAGCTCGGGGAGGCAACTGCGCGGATCGACGCCCGGGGACTGGGGCAACATGGCCGCGCCGATAAAGTGCGTGGGGAACAGCTTCGCGACGCGGTGACAGAGCTCGTTGCAGATCGCCGCCCAGGTGGCGCTGGTCTGGAAATCCCCGATGTGGTGCGCCATGAAGCTCGCCCGGGGCGAGAAGACGGTCAGATCCGAGCCGCGCTCGCGCATGAACCTGAGCTGATTGGTCTCGATGCTCTCGGCGAGTTCGTCATCGCTGATCTTCAGCTCCGCGACCTTCGGACCGAGCGCCGGCGTAGCGAGGTTCGCCACCTGGCGATTGCGCCACTCCTCGAGCGCCTTGGGGGCGGTGGTGTAGTGCCCGTGACAGTCAATGATCATGGCGGGAGTCTCGCTGAGAATTGCAACGCCGCAGTCAACCCGGCACCGCGCCCGGGCGCCAGAGCACATCCGGCACCATCACCTCGCCGCGCATGATAAGCCGCGCGGTACGCAGCAGCGCGGCGCGCTTCACTGCGGGCGGATCGCCGGGGGTCGTTTCCAGCTCCACGCTGAACTCACCGCTCGGGTGCTCGACCGAAAGGGTTCGCACCGGACCGGCCGGCACCACCGCGATGCCCTCGGCGATCGATCCGGGCAGAACGCAGGCCGTAGCAACCGTGACGGCCGCCAGCACACCGATTGCATCGTGGCAGACGTGGGGAATGAAGCAGCGGGTGCACAGGCTCCCGCCGGCAGCCGGCGGTGCGATCAGACACATCTTGGGATAGGTCTTGGCCGTGACGTCGCCGAGACCCATCAGCTGCCCACAGGCGATCCGCAACGCCTCGAGCCGCTCCTTCAGCTCGGTGTCTGCATTGAGCTCGGCCACCCCCTCCAGCCCGGTGCGACCGAGATCGGCAGCGCGCATGATCACCAGCGGCATGCCGTTGTCGATGCAGGTGACCTCGATCGGCGCCGCCCCGGGGACCGTCACCGTGTCGCGCACGCGACCGCTCGGCAGCAGCCCCGAGCACACCGAGCCGGCGGTGTCGAGAAAGTTGATCGTGATCGGCGCGCAGGTCCCCGGCACGCCATCGATGCGCGCCTGGCCCTCGTAACTCACGCGCCCGCCCGGAGTCTGTACGGTGATGTCGCACAGCATGTCGGTATTGCGCGTCAGGACGCGGTAGGTGCTGCTCGGTCCCTGCGCGCGCACCATGCCGGTTTCCAACGCATAGGGCACGACCGCCGCCAGCATGTTGCCGCAGTTGGGCGTGGTGTCGACCACGGCCTTGTCCACCATCACCTGCGCGAAGAGAAACTCCAGATCCACGCCCGGCCGGGTCCCCGGGCGCACGATGCCCACCTTGCTGGTGAGCGGATGAGCTCCACCCAGACCGTCGATCTGCCGCCGGTCGGGCGAGCCCATGACTGCGAGCAGCACCCGATCGCGCGTCGGCACGTCGGCCGGCAAATCGCGCTCGTTGAAGAACGGACCGCGCGAAGTGCCGCCGCGCATGAACAGGCAAGGAATGGATGTCTGCATGGTGATGGGCGCGAGTGTCCCGCGGAACGCACCGATTATGGCGCCGCAGCGTCCGCGCTCCAAGTCGCAGGCGCCGCTAGCAGTTATCAGGGTTCTCTATGGCCGGTCCGCCCTCCCCCGTTGCGCTCAGCTCTGGCGCGTCCGCCACCCCTCGTGGTACCCCTCGCGCGCATCGCGCGCATAAGGCACGGCGGAGACCTTGACGCGGACCTCGATCTGCCGGTGTCGCTCGACGGTCGTCTTGCGCGTACCGCCGTTCTCCTCGCCCCAGAGCAACGTCAACACGTCGCCGACCTCGATGCCCGGGTCCACCACGCCGAGCGACAGCGCGGTGCGCTCGTTGAAGCTGTAGCCGCCGAACATAGAGTAGCCGACCACCTTGCCGCCCATCAGCACCGCATCGTAGGACGCCGAGGCGTAGTTCGCGATTGGTATGTCGAAGAACTTGCAACACTCCTCGCCCGGCCGGAACAGCGAGGCGTAGATCTTCGCCATGTCATCGCCGTTCCAGGCGAAGGTCACCTTCTTCCTCTGCGGCTGCGCCGCGAGCTTCTCCAGCGCCTCGCGGCCAGCGAAGTCGTGGTCGAACTTCACGAACGGACCATAGCCGAGCGCATGGGGCGTGACGTAGTAGTCCTCGATGTTGTCCGACACGTAGCTGCCACCGATCGAGCCCGAGCCCTCGTAGCCGTTCGCCGGCAGCCACTCGCGGTATTTGCGCATCTTCTCGCCGGTGTAGATCGCCGGCAGCGGCGAGGGAATCCACCCCGACTCGAGCGTATTGCTGGCATAGGCCCGGGAGCCGACCTGCACAAGCCCGAATTCCCGGCCCGCCTCGACGATCGCGTCGCGCACCTCGTCGTACTGGGCGTACGGCCCCCAGAGCTCCAGGCCCGGCGCTCCGGCCATGCCGTGGCGCAGCGCCCGCACCCTGCGGCCTTTGATGTTGATGTCACCGAGGGTGAAGAACTTGATATCCGGGATTGTCGCCCCGTTGAGCTTCTCGAGCACCTTCCAGGCGTTGGGCCCCTGCACCTGAAAGCGGTAGTGACGGCGCGTGACCGCTTTGCCGCGCGGGTGCGACGGCGAGCGGTCATCGCGGATGTAATCGACCTTCCACGCGCCGCTCTGGCAGTGGAATTCGATCCAGTTCACGGTAGGCGCGCGACCGACGAACAGCAGCTCGTTCTCGGCCAGGTAGAAGAGAATCCCGTCGCCGATCACGTACCCGTCATACGACAGCGGCACCATCTGCTTGGCCTTGCCCGGCGTGAAATTGGCGAAGCTGTTGATGGTGAGGTAGGACATCAGCTTCAACGCATCCGGCCCGGTGACGGTCATCTCGGCCATGTGGTGGGTCTGGTCGAACAGCACCGCCGCGTCGCGCCAGGCCCGCTGCTCGTCCCGCCAGTTGGAGAACTCGCTCGGCACCACAGGATAAACGTAGGCCCCAAGCTGCGAATTGCGCAGCATGTTCACGGGATTATCGACCGTGGCGAGAAGCTGTTCCAGGCTGGATTGATTCATGAGCTGACCTTTGCGGACGACTGGCCGGCAACGGTAACGAGTCCCATCGCCGCTCAGAAATCCAAAGTTAAGATGACAACTATCGATCGCACCGATACTGCAGATACCGCCGGCCGCGGAGCGTGGATGATCGCGACCGGGCGCGGCGCCGAGCTCGAGGTCCGGGTGAAACCGGCCACCCTCCCGGGCCGTACGGGGCCGCGAGACGGCCTCGCTCTGAAGCACGTGCTGCACATTGTCCCGGCAGGTCGGCATCCGGCACGACCCGCAGTGAACAAAAATTCGCCCGGCGGCGCTTGTGCGCCGGGGCCGGGAACATTAGGTTCTGATTCGTCTAGTCACCGCAGCGCGCGCGGCCGCTTGGCCTGCGCCCGCGATACTCCGGAGTACCACTCATGAACGCCGTCCCCGCCTCGCGCGCGATCGCCGACCAACCCGCCCATTCCAGCGCTCTCGCGGAATTCCTCAAGCGTAAGCCACGCCTGCTCGTGAATGGGGAGTGGGTCGAGGCGCATGGCAAGGGCCGCATCACGGTAATGGATCCGGCGACCGAGCGGCAGATCGCGGAAGTCGCCGACGCCGACGCGACCGACGTAGACCGGGCGGTGCGGGCCGCGCGGGCGGCTTTCGAAGGCGGCCCCTGGGCGCAGATGCTTCCCGATGAGCGCGAGCAGCTGATGTGGCGCCTCGCCGACCTCATGGAGCGCCATGCCGCCGAGCTCGCCGAGTTGGAGAGCCTGGACAATGGCAAGCCCATCGCGATGGCACGCATGATCGACGTGCCCGGCGCGATCTCGCACCTGCGCTACATGGCCGGCTGGGCGAGCAAGATCGACGGGCAGACGTTCAACACCTCGCTGCGCGCAGCGCCCGGCACGAAGTTCCATACCTACACGGTGCGCGAGCCGGTGGGAGTGGTCGCGCAGATCATCCCCTGGAACTTTCCGCTGCTCATGGCCACCCTGAAGCTCGCACCGGTGCTCGCAACCGGCTGCACGAGCGTGCTCAAGCCCGCCGAGCAGACGCCGCTCAGCGCACTACGGCTGGGCGAGCTGATTCTCGAGGCCGGCTTCCCTCCCGGCGTGGTCAACATCCTGACCGGGCTCGGCGAGACCACCGGCGCGGCGCTGGTGGCCCATCCCGGCGTCGACAAGATCGCCTTCACCGGCTCGACCGAGGTCGGCAAGATCATCAACATCGCCGCCACGGCGACCTTGAAGCGCGTCTCGCTCGAGCTCGGTGGCAAATCGCCGGTGATCGTCCTGCCGGATGTGGATCCGCAGACCGTGGCCGGCGGCGCCGCGCAGGCGGTGTTCTTCAATTCCGGGCAGGTGTGCGTGGCCGGCTCGCGCCTGTTCGTGCAGCGCAAGATCTTCGACAAGGTGATCGAGGGAGTGAGCGAGGCGTCCCGCTCGATCGTGGTCGGCCCGGGCCTGGACGAGCGTACCCAGATGGGTCCGCTGGTCTCCCAGGAGCAGCGCGACCGGGTCCTCAGCTACCTGCAATCCGGGCGCGAGCAGGGCGCAACCATCACGACCGGCGGAGAGGCGCCGGCCCACGAGGGCTACTACGTCAAACCCACGGTGATCGTCGACGTCAAACCCGACATGCGGATCGTGCGCGAGGAGATCTTCGGTCCGGTCGTCGTCGCGCAGCGCTTCGACGACCTGAGCGAGGTGGCTGCCTGGGCCAACGACACGCCGTACGGCCTGGCCGCGAGCATCTGGTCCAACGATCTGCGCGCGGTGCAGCGCCTCGTGCCGCAGATCAAGGCGGGGACGGTGTGGGTGAACTGTCATGCCATGATCGATGCCGGCATGCCGTTCGGCGGCTACAAGCAGTCCGGCTTCGGGCGCGAGCAGGGTCGCGCCGGGGTCGAGATGTACACCGAGCTGAAGTCGGTATGCATGGCGATCTAGGCACGCAGGGAGACATGATGACTATTGCTCAAATGCAGCGCCGCGCGGCGCTCACCCGCCAGCCGGACGGCACCTACCGACTGGCGATCCATGAGGCCCCGGTGCCGACACCGGCCGAGCACGAGGTACTGCTGCGCGTACACGCGGCATCGCTGAACCGTCGCGACGTGTACGTGCTGCGGGGGCAGTATCCCATGCCCCCACGCGAGAGCCTGGTGCCGCTGTCCGACGGCGCCGGAGAGGTCGTTGCCGTCGGCGCCCGCGTCACGCGCTTCAAGACCGGCGAGCGGGTCGCGGCGACTTTCTTCCAGAGCTGGCTGCAGGGGCGCCCGAGCGCCGAGACCCCGGGCTCGGCGCTCGGGGGTCAGCTCGACGGCATGCTGGCGCAGTACGTGTGCCTGTCGCAGGAGGGGCTCGTCCGCATTCCTCAGGGGTATTCGTACGAGGAGGCCGCGACCTTGCCGTGCGCCGCCGTGACCGCCTGGAACGGCCTCGTCAAGCGCGGGCGGATGCGCCCGGGCGACAACGTGCTGCTGCTCGGTACCGGCGGGGTGTCGGTCTTCGGCCTGCAGTTCGCCACGGCCGCAGGCGCCCGCGCCCTCGTGACGAGCTCCAGCGATGAGAAGCTCGCGCACGCGAAGCGGCTCGGTGCCACCACCACGATCAACTACCGCAGCACGCCGGAGTGGTCCGGCGCGGTGCGCGCTGCCACCGGCGGCGTCGGCGTGCAGCAGGTGCTCGAAGTGGGCGGGGTCGGCACGCTGGCCCAGTCCCTCGCCAGCCTCGCCCCGGGCGGACACATCGCGCTGATCGGCGGGCTGGCCGGCTTCGGCGGCGACATCCCGGCGATGGCGCTGCTGCATGCCAATGCCACGGCAAGCGGCATTTACGTCGGCTCGCGCGCGGATTTCGAGGCGATGAATGCATTCATCGACCAGCATCGCATCCGACCGGTGATCGATCGCACCTACACGCTCGATGAGGCAGGCGCCGCCTACCAGCAGGTCGAGGCGGGACAGCACTTCGGCAAGGTCGTCATCGCCCTGTGAGCCTCAGTACGGCCGCGCGGCTCGCTCGCCCTCGGTCTGGTGCGCGCGCGCGATGACGTAGGCGCGCACCGCCTCGATCTGGCGTCGGGAGAGCTGTCCGGCGAACGACACCATCCCGCCCGGTGCGAGCAGGCCGCCCTGCACGATCCGCTGCCACAGGGCGGGATCGGCCAGTGCCGGGGCGTAGCGCAGATCCGGCAGCACGCCGCCGCTGACTGCGCTGTCGCCGTGACAGACGCTGCAGTAGGACTGGTAGCGGCTCTCGCCCAGGGCAATCGTCGCCGCACTGGCCGTGCTCGGCGGCGGATTCAGCCGCGGGTGCGTACCGGGCGGCGGGCTCGGCATGGCCTCGGTGCCCCCCAGCCTGAACACCAGCATGCGCGGGACATTACCCTCGTTCACCTGGGAGTCGAGCGCCAGCTGGCCGGCAGCGAGCCCGAACGCCCCGCCCCAACCGATCTGCACGGCCACGTACTGCTGTCCGGCGACCTGGTAGGTGATGGGCGGGGCGACGATGCCGGTATGGGTCTGCACCGACCAGAGCCGCTTGCCGTCGGCGGCGCGGTAGGCCACGAATCGGCCCATGGCGTCGCCCTGAAACACCAGGCCACCGGCCGTCGCGAGCACCCCGCCGTTCCATGGCGTGCCGAGCGCAACGCGCCAGACCGGCCGCTGCGTGACCGGGTTCCACGCGAGCAGGTATCCGCTGAGCGCCTTGCGGATCTGCGCGACCACCCCGGGGTTCTGCGGCAGAGCGATGAAATTGTCCCCGGTATTCCAGCCGAGCCGGCGCAACGCGACGCGCCGGGCACCGGAATAGGTGAACGCCATGGCGCTCACCGGCAGATACACCAGGCCGGTCTGCGGGTCGTACGACATCGGCTGCCAGTTGTGGCCGCCTGCGGCACCCGGCATCGCCAGCGCGGGCTTGCCGGTTCGGTCGTAAAACGCCTTGTGCACCTCGATCGGCTCACCCCGTGCCGTCAGGCCGCGCGCCCAGTTGATCGGGGTATACGGCGCGCCGGAGAGGAACCGGCCCGTTGCCCGGTCGAGCACGTAGAAGATGCCGTCCTTCGGCGCCTGCAGCAGAACGCGGCGCACCCTCCCATGCAGCCGCAGATCGGCCAGGATCATCTGCTGATCGGCGTCGTAATCCCAGACGTCGCCCGGCACCTCCTGGAAGTGCCACACGTACTCGCCGTTCTCGGGCCGCAGCGCGATGATCGAGGTGATGAACAGGTTCGCCCCGGGGCTGCGCACCGTACCATTCCATGGCGCGCCGTTACCGGTGCCGATGTACAGCAGGTCGAGCCTCGCATCGTAGGCCATCGAGTCCCAGACGTTGCCGCCGCCGCCGAATCGCCAGTAATGCCCGTGCCAGGTCGGACGGGCAATGCGGTTCAGCACCGCGTCCGAGGCGGCCCGGTCCGGCACGCCCGGCTTGCCCGGTACCGTGTAGAACCGCCAGTCCTCCCGACCCGTCCGCGCATCGTAGGCGGTCACGTATCCGCGCGTGCCGAACTCCCCGCCGCCGTTGCCGATGATCACCCTGCCTTTGACCACGATGGGTGCACCGGTGATCGTGTATCCCTGGGCATAGTCGGCGGTGCGCACCGACCAGAGCGGCTTGCCGGTCGTAGCGCTCAGGGCGATCAGCCTGCCGTCGTAGGTCCCGAGGTAGACCCGCCCCCTCCAGATCGCAACGCCGCGATTCGCGACGTCGCAGCAGCCGTGTGCGTCGGCCGCGCGCGGCACGTGAGGATCGAATGTCCACAAGCGCTTCCCCGTGGCGGCATTCAGGGCAACCACCCGGCTCCAGGCGGTGGTCAGATACATCACCCCGCCCACGACCAGGGGCGTCGACTCCTGTACGCGCCGGTCGCCGCCGATGTCGTAGTGCCAGGCGAGCCCGAGTCGCCCGACGTCACGGTCGTTGATCTGGGCGAGCGGACTGAAGCGCTGCTCGCTGTAGGTTCGCCCGTAGGTGAGCCAATCGCCCGGATGGCGATCGGCGTGCGCGATACGCGCCCCGTCGACCGCGACCGCACCGCCTGCCGAAGACACCGTCGCGCCCGCCAACGCGCACCCGGGCACTGCCATGAGACCCAGGCTCACCGCCACCAGAGCTATCCGCAACATGATTCCTCCCGAGCGCTCGCGGCAGTAAAGCGCCGCCGGCGCCCGGTGGACTCCTCCGCCAGTGTCAGGCGAGTCGATTCGCAGCGAATGGGTCCGCGGCATGCACGCCGCCTGCGGCCTCAGGGAAGCTGACTGCAGATCTCGATGATCAGCTCACGCAGCCATGCGTGTGCCGGATCGGGGTCGTGACGGTTGTGCCAGAGGAGCATCTCGTGCTGCTCGGACGTCGGAAATGGCGTCGGGAAGGTCTTCAGCGGAGCAACGGCGGGCGCCATCATGAGCACCCTTTCGGGCAGCGTCGCCACGTACGAGGTGCCGGCCAGCACCAGTGGCAGGTGCAGCAGACTCGGCACGGCGAGTTGCACCGTGAGGTCGATATCGAACAGGCGGCGCACCAGCTCCTCGGTGCTCACCGAGTAGGCGTTCGGCGCACCGAAGGCGTGCGGCAGAGAGAAGAACTGCTCCGCGGTGAGCGTATCGCCGACGGTCGGGTGATGGGCATCGACGGCGCAGACCCAGCGCACGGGCCGCAGTCGCACCATGCGCAGCGACTCCGGCCAGGCCCGCGCCGCGTACAGTCTCAGGGAGTCCAGACACACCGACAGATCGGCCTCGCCGTACTCCAGGCGGGTCAGGACGCTCTCGGAGATCAGCTGTACCCGGCAGGAGATGCCCGGAGCCTCGACCGCGAGGCGCCTGACCAGCGCCGGCAGCAAGTCCGGCAGCGCCTCCTCCGAAATGATGATGCTGAACTCGCGGCGGGCGGTCGCGGGGTCGAACTGCGGCTGGGTACCGAGGGTCGCCTGGATCCGCAGCAGCGCCTCACGGACCGGCTCAACCAGCGAGTGCCCGCGTGGCGTCAACTCCAGAGTACGTCCCACGCGCATCAGCAGCGGATCGTTGAAGTACTCGCGCAGCTTGTGCAGGGCCGCGCTCATCGCCGGCTGGGACACGTAGAGCTTCTCGGCCGCGCGGCTGATGTTCTTCTCGTGCAGCAGCGCGTCGAGGGAAATCAGCAGATTCAGATCGAAACGCCGCAACTCGAGCATGCATCACACCATCTCGGTGATCGGAACACCGGTCCGCCGGCACTCGGGAATCGCCCGGGTATCGTACAGCGCGCGCCGCCACCGGTGGAGCCGGTCCGCGGCGCCCGCACACCTCAGCAGCCCGCCGCTGCCGGCGCAACCGCATCACGCCGCGCGGGGCGCACGACCGTGGGCGCGCGTGCGCGATACTCCCGGGGGGTCATGCCGAACTGGGAGCGGAAGACGCGCCCGAAGTGGGTGGCGCTGTTGAAGCCATGGTCGAAGGCGATGGCGGTCACCGTTCGGCCACGCTGACCCTCGGCGAGCAGCGCCTGCGAGCAGGCCTCCAGCCGGCGCTTGAGGATATAGCGGGTGACCGTCTCCTCGCCGTCGGAAAACAGGTAGTGCAGATAGCGCGTCGTGATCCGGCAGGCCTGCGCGATCTGCGCCGGGGTGAGTTCGGACTCGTAGAGGTGCGCGTGGATGTAGTTGAGGATGCGGATCCGGTGTGCCGTGCCGCGGGAGGATCGCTCCGCGTGCGTCCTTGGCACCTGCGCATAGGCCGCACCCAGCAGATCGAGCACGGCGACGGCGATCCGTTCGGCCGAGTCGGCATCGAGCGAGTGGCGGCACTCGCGCCAGTAGGTGCGCAGGAACCCCGACAGCAGGCCGTTGACGCCGCTCCCGGCGCGCATTGCCACCGCCGCGAGCGACTCGGGGCAGGCGACGTGGCGGCGCAGTTTTGCGGTCGGAATGCCGAGCACCAGCATGAGGCTGCCCGTCGGACAGCTGATCTCGAAGTGGCGGGTGCCATCGCACAAGGTGAAGTCGCCGCTGCGCAGCAGGACCTCTCGCCCGTCCTGGCGGGCATTTCCCTCGCCCTCGAGCATCAGGTGCACGAAGCAGCGCGGCGGATGCACCCGGGTGCCGGCGAAACGCGCCTGGCGCGCCTGTCCTTCCGAGGCGATCTGCATCACCATCACATCGCCGAGTTCCGTCCAGTCGGCCTGACCCCGGCTCGCGCGCTCGGGCTTCGGCGCCGCGGCCGGCGCGGCACCG
>JAKAZL010000126.1 GCA_021815925.1 Pseudomonadota bacterium
CTCGCAGCGTCAGGCTCGTGACGTGCACCGGGAGGCCCCGCGCGTGCACCCGGTGCGCGAGCCGCAGCGCATCGACATGGTAGGCGAAGACCCCGAGCTGGACGCCCCAGTGCCCGCCGGCGGCGGGGCGATGCGCCAGCCGTGCTTTCGCTTTAGCTGACGCCCGGGCCGGCAGGTGCGTGACCGGCTGGGCCTTGGGATGGGGGGGCGGCTGCGCCGGGCTCGGCCCGGTGGGTGCGGGCGCGTCCCGGGTGGCGGTGAGGTTCACCGCGGCCGGGGGAGTCACGGGCGCCGGCTCAGGAGCACCGCTCACGGCCGGTGCGGAACTCGGCGTCGGTGCGCGCGGCGCCGGAGCGGAGGCCTGTCCGACGGCAGCCGCGCGGCGCCCCGCGCCCGTCATGAGTGGCAGAGTCACCGAATGCACCGGCGCGGGCTTGGCGCCGGCGAGCTCGGTCGCCGCGCGCACGGACGGGCCGGTGCGCCCCAACTGAGGCGGTCCGGTCAACAGTTCGGGAACCAACAGCACGATCAGCGCCACCAGGATGATGGCGCCCGTCAGTCGCTCTTTCACCGCGTGGAGTATACCCCAAGCCACTCCAACGCCGGCCCGACCGTATGGACGGAACCGCACACGACGATCCGGTCCCCCGCTCGCGCGGCGCGACGCGCCGCGGCGCAAGCATCGTCCACCGATGCGCACAGGTGCGGTGCGCGCACCGTCGGCGCCAGCCGCTGCGCCAGCGTTGCGGCATCCGTGCCCCGGGGCGGCGGCAGGCCGCACAGGAACCACTCCTCGACGACCGGGGCGAGGGCCGCGCCGATCTGCGGGGCATCCTTGTCAGCAAGAATTCCGACGACCGCGAGCGTGCGGCCGCGGCAGGTGCGACGGGCGAGCTCCGCGGCCAGCACTTCGGCGGCGGGCGGGTTATGCGCGATGTCGAGAATCCACTCGACCTCCCCGGGCACCACCTGAAACCGTCCGGCGAGACGCACCGCCCCGAGGGCAGCGCTCACCGCGCGCCCATCGAGCGCCGCGAGCACGGCGTCGAGCTGCCCGGCCGCTCCACCGGCCAGCGCCTCGATCGTCGCCAGTGCGGTCGCGGCATTGCGGTACTGGATGTTCCCCGCAAGCCGTGAAGGCGGCAGTCCCTCCAGATGCAGATGCGCCCCGTCGTACCGCCAGCGGCCCTCGGCATCGACCTGCCAGTGATAATCGCGTTCGGCGATCACTGCCCGGGCGCCGAGCCGCTCGATGGCCGCATAGACACTCTGCGGCATGCGCGCCGTGCCGAGCACCGCCGGGCGGTGCGGCCGGAAGATGCCCGCCTTCTCCGTGCCGATCTGCTCGAGCGTCTCACCCAGCCAGTCGCGGTGATCGAGACCGACCGAGCACAGCACCGCTGCGTCGGCCGCAACGAGGTTGGTCGCGTCCAGCCGTCCGCCCAGGCCCACCTCGAGCACTGCGAAGCGCACGCCCCGCTCGGCGAACAGCCACAGCGCCGCGAGCGTGTTGTACTCAAAGAAGGTGAGCGTCTCGGCGCCGCGGGCGGCCTCGATCCGCTCGAACGCCCGCACCAGCGCCGCATCGTCGACCTCCTCGCCCTGGATGCGGATGCGCTCGTTGTAACGAATGAAGTGCGGCGAGGTGAACAGCCCCACCGAGGCGCCGGCGGCGAGCAGCAGCGCCTCGGTGTGCGCCGCGGTCGAGCCCTTGCCGTTGGTGCCGGCCACGGTGATCACCGTGGCCGCGGGCTGCTGCAGGCCGAGGCGACGCGCCACGGCGGTTACCCGCTCGAGGCCCAGGTCGATCGCGCGCGGATGGGCCGCCTCCTGCCGCTTAAGCCAGTACTCGAGGGTCTCGCTCATGTGCGCCGGCGCGCCGTAGGGGGCAGTCCCGCAGCGCGGCCCTCAGGCCGCGGCAGCCGGCGTGCGCAGCAGCAGCCTGAGCAACTCGCCGATGCGCGCTCGCAGCTCGCGCCGGTCGACGATCAGATCGAGCACGCCGTGCTCGAGCAGAAACTCGCTGCGCTGGAAGCCCTCCGGAAGCGTCTCGCGCACGGTCTGCTGGATGACGCGCGGACCGGCGAACCCGATCAGCGCGCGCGGCTCGGCAATGTTGAGGTCCCCGAGCATCGCCAGGCTCGCCGACACGCCGCCGGTGGTCGGATCGGCCATGACCGACACATACGGCAGACGCGCCCGCTTCAGCTGCGCGAGCGCCGCGGAGGTCTTGGCCATCTGCAGCAGCGAATACAGCGCCTCCTGCATGCGCGCCCCGCCACTGGCGGTGAACGAGATCAGCGGACGGCGCTCGGCAAGGCAATGGTCCACGGCTCGCTTGAAGCGCTCACCGACCACCGAGCCCATCGAGCCGCCGAGGAACTGGAACTCGAAGGCGCAGGCGACCACCGGAAGTCCCTCGAGCGCCCCACTCATCACCACCAGCGCGTCGGCCTCCCCGGTGGCCTTCTGCGCCTGCGCCAGACGATCCTTGTAACGCTTGCTGTCGCGAAACTTCAGCGGGTCCTCGGGGTAGACGTCCGCAGCCAGCTCCTCGGTGGTGTCCGGATCGAGGAAGAACTCCAGCCGGTCGCGTGCCCCGATGCGCATGTGGTGCGAGCATTTGGGGCACACATAGAGATTGCGCTCGAGTTCGGCGCGGTACAGCACCGCGTCGCAGGCGGGACACTTGATCCACAGGCCCTCGGGCACCGAGCGCGTACGACGCTCGGTCTTGATGCGCGAGGGCATGATTTTTTCGAACCAGGACATAGGTGATCCGCGCAGATTCCAGGGGGCGGATGATAGCCGATCAGCGTCCTGCCGGCGCCTCGAGCGGCGCCGGCAGGACGAACGCCTCCGGGTAGCGCACCGACCAGAGGTACAGCCCCTCGGCAGGGGCCGTCGGGGCCGCCAGACGCCGGTCGCGACCGGCGAGCACCTCGGCGGCCCAGCCTGCCGGCGCATCGCCCTTGCCGACGGCGATGAGCAGTCCGGCAATATTGCGCACCATGTGGTGCAGGAACGCGTTTGCCGTGGCCTCGATGCTGACCCAGGCGTGCTCGCGCTGCACACGCAGCCGCTCGAGCCGGCGCACCGGCGAGCGCGCCTGGCATTCGGCGGCACGGAATGCGCTGAAGTCATGCTCACCCTCGAGCAGCGCGGCCGCCTCGGCCATCGCCAGCGCATCGAGCGGGCGGTGCACCCAGGTCGCGCAGCCCTCCCATAAGCCGCCGCGGGCGCGGCGGTTGAGAATCAGGTAGCGGTAGGTACGCGCCTCGGCCGAGTAGCGTGCGTGAAAGTGGGCCGGCACGGGCTGCGCCCAGATGACGCTGATATCGCGCGGCAGCTCGGTGTTCACGCCGAGAACCCAGGCGCGCATGCTGCGCCGCGCCGTGGTGTCGAAGTGAGCGACCTGACCGCGGGCATGCACGCCGGCGTCCGTGCGCCCGGCGCACACGACGCTCACCGGCTCGTCGGCGACCTTGGCCAACGCCGCCTCGAGACACCCCTGCACGCTCGGGCGCGTGGGCTGGCTCTGCCAGCCGACGTATGCGCCGCCCAGATATTCCAGGCCGACGGCGATCCGGGGCATCAGCCGGGCAGCGACTCCAGCAGGCGGCCGGCTTCCTGACGCTGCGCGTCCGAGCCCTCGTGCATCACTTCCTCGAGGATGCTGCGAGCGCCCTCCGGATCACCCATGTCCATGTAGGCGCGGGCCAGATCGAGCTTGGTGCCGACTTCGCTCAGCGTCACCGGCTCGAACTCCGCGATGCTGTTCTCCTCGGTGGGCGACTCGTGCGGCACGACGAGACTGGCGTGTGCAAAAGTCGCCGCGCCGATGTCGAAGTCCAGCCCGTTGCCGTTCTGCGGCTTCGCTTGCGGCTCGGCGGCACCACCGAGATCGAAATCCACACCCCCCGCCTCGAGCGCGTTCAGGCGTGAGGTCATCGAGGTGTCGTGCGAGCCCCCCTGCTCTTCGGACAGCAGGTTCTCCAGCTCCCGCTCATCGATCTGCCAGGCGCTGGTCGTGCCGGTCGAACTCGGCACGGCCGGCTTGGGCGCATGCTCGCCGGCCTCACCGGTGCGCTCCAGCACCTCACGCGAGGCGGCATCCAGTCCGGCGACCAGTGTCGGGGAGTCCCCGCCGAGCGCCGGCTGGACGGAAGTCTCGAAGGCCCCCAGGTCCAGGCCGAGATCATCAATCGCAAGCTCCGCGGTGCGGTCCGAGCCCTGGCTGAGGGCCTCGACCTTCTCGCGCAGTGCGGCATGGCCGGCTTGATGCAGCGCCGGCTGCTCGACCGTCGGTTCCATCGGTTCGAACGCCGAGGCGGCATCGGGCCCTTGGCCCGGCAGTTCCTGCGTCACGCCCGTCTCGGCGCCGGGGCCCGGCCACTGGGGCGTCTCCTCGGTATCACCGCCGGGCAGGGTATGCGCCAGGGTGTTGGCGACGGTATCGGCGACGTGTGTCTCCTCGCCGAGGGCCGCTCCGATGTCCAGGTCAAACGAGCCGGTGCTGGCGGTGCTGGCGGTGCCGCCGCTGCCGGCGGCATGGCCGGCGCCGTCCATCAGATCGAAATCGACGCGCCCCTGACCGCCTTCCAGGTCGAGGTCCACGCCCTGAGACGCCGCACCGCTCAGCTCCGA
>JAKAZL010000127.1 GCA_021815925.1 Pseudomonadota bacterium
TCGTCCTCGAACTGGTAGGCACGGCCGTTGAGACTGACGGCGATCACCGGTCGCATGGCTCATCCCCCGAATGACTGAATGGTCCGATTGATACGTGCCCAGTAGTCGTTGAACTCCGCCAGGCGCTCGGCTCCGGCGACGGTCAGGCGGTAGTACTTGCGCGGCGGTCCCGAGTCTGACTCCCGCCAGTCGTACTCCAGAAGCCCCTCGCGGCGCAGGCGGCTGAGCAGCGGATAGAGCGTGCCTTCCTGGGTGGCGAATTCTGTGGTCGCCAGGGTCTTGAGGATGTCGGCTGCGTAGACGCTCGCGGCACTGATGATGCGCAGGACCAGGAATTCCAGGAACCCCTTGCGCAGCGCCCCGAGTTTCTGATCATCGAGCATTTTTCGAAAATGTACCTTTCTATGTAAAGGTACCTGGCTAGCCTGTGGACGTCAAGCCCGCGGCTCAGTGCGGTCTGCGTCCTCGCGGATGCTGGCGGTGGCGCAGCGGCAGCACCATCAGATCGAGCACCAGGAACGTTCCGCAGAGCAGCCAGACCGTCCGCCAGCCGATGCCGAGCGCATGGTGCAGGGCGAGCAAGGGCAGCAGTGCCTCGGGAATCTGATCGAGGAGCGGTATTTCCCGGCCGGGCGGGGCATGTACGCGTCGCTTCAGGCCGCTGGTCAGCAGATCCGCGCCCATCGCCAGCGAGGCGACGATCAGACCAAGCGTCAGGGGTTGACCCATCAGGCCGCAGAGCAGTGCACAGAGCAGGAGGGAGGCGAGCACCCCGCGCCAGGTCTTGTGCGCACCGAACAGACGCTCCCCATCCGGCAGGATCGCACCGCCGTCGATCGGCGCCGCCCAGCGGCTGCCGAGCACCCGTGCTGCCAGCACCGGCGCGCTGTGGGCAGCGGCGAGCAGCAGGAGCGCGGCGAGCCAGGCGGGCAGGGCGGTTGACGCAGCGGCCATGGGCTGACCGGATGCAGACGCTCAGCCGATGAACACCGTACGAACGTCGATCGGTTCACCCCGGGGCGGCGGCAGCGCGTGCTCGGCGAGCCCCTTCTGTGCGAGCCATTCGGGGTTGAATAGGCGTGACTGGTACTTCGCACCGCCATCGCACAACACCGTGACCACGGTGTGCCCCGGTCCGAGCTCGCGCGCCAGCCGGGCCGCCGCGGCGACATTGATCCCGCTGGTGCTGCCGAGGAACAGGCCCTCCTCGCGCAGCAGCCGGTAGACGTAGCGGACCGTCTCGGTATCCTCGATGTGCATCGCCCCGTCGATCGGGGCATCCTTCAGGTTGGCCGTGACACGGCCGATACCGATGCCCTCGGTGACGGAGCCCGAGCCCGTCGCTTTAAGAGTTCCGGTGCGTACGAATTCGTACAGACTGCTGCCCGGCGGATCGGCGAGTACGCAGCGCACCGCAGCACGGCGCGCCTTCAGATAGTGCGATACGCCGGCGAAGGTTCCGCCGGTACCCGAGGCGCAGGTGAACGCGTCCACGCGACCGTCAGTCTGCGCCCAGATCTCAGGCCCGGTGGAGTCAATGTGCGCCTGCCGGTTGACCGTGTTGTCGAACTGGTTCGCCCAGATAGCGTTCGGCAGACTCGCCGCGAGGCGCTCGGCGACCTTCTGATACTGGTTCGGATTGCTGTAGGGCACGACCGGCACCGCGTGCACCTCGGCGCCGAGGGTCTCGAGCAGCCTGTATTTCTCCGGGGACTGGTTGTCGGGCATGACGATGACGCAGCGGTAGCCCCGGGCGTTGCAGACGTGCGCCAGGCCGATGCCGGTGTTGCCCGCGGTGCCTTCCACGACCGTGCCGCCGGGGGCGAGCGCTCCGCTGCGTTCCGCCGCGAGCACGATGGCCCGCGCCGCGCGGTCCTTCACCGAACCGCCGGGATTGAGAAACTCGGCTTTTCCGAGCACCTCGCAGCCGGTCTCCTCGCTGATGCGACGGAGCTTGATCAGCGGCGTCCAACCGACCGCGTCCAGGAAACCCTCAGTACGACTCATGGGCCTGCTCCGTTGCGCGCCGCTGCCGGCGGGCCGGAGGGGCCAACCCCGTGGCGTATTCCCCGGGTGCCAGGGCGAGGGCAGCGACCTCGCCGACCACCAGCAGCGCCGGCGGCGCGATCCCCGCATGGTGCCCGAGTGCGGCGATGTCTGCGAGTGTGCCGGTCACCCGCCGCTGTCCGGGCTGGGTGGCGCGCTCGATGAGCGCAGCAGGCAGTGCTGCGCTCGCACCGGCGGCGCGCAGCCGGTCGCAAATGTGCGTCAGGTGCGCGACCCCCATGTAGAACACGACCGTCTGGTGCGGACGCGCAAGCGCCGTCCAGTCGAGCGTATCGTCCTCGAGCGGGTGGCCCGTCACGAGGGTGACGCTCTGTGCGAGATCGCGGTGCGTGAGCGGGATCCCGGCGGCGGCCGCGGCGCCCAGCGCGGCCGTGATGCCCGGCACCACGAGGTAGGGGATGCCGTGACGCGCCAGATGCTCGGCCTCCTCGCCGCCGCGTCCGAAGACGAACGGGTCGCCGCCCTTGAGCCGCGCCACCCGCAGGCCGCGCTGCGCGTACTGCACCATCAGCTCGTGGATCCGCTCCTGCGGGGTATGCGGCTCGCCCGGTCCACGCACCGAGCTCTTGCCGACGAGGACCCGCTCGGCGTCGCGCCGGGCGCGCTCAAGGACGGCGGCCGGTACGAGACGGTCGTAGAGCACAACGTCGGCCTGCTGCAGCAGCTGCAGCGCGCGCAGGGTCAGCAGATCCGCATCCCCGGGCCCGGCACCGATCAGGTAGACCTCCCCGAGCGGTGCGCTTGCGCCCGTGCCGGCGCCGGTCAGCCGGGCCAGGCGCAGCTCGCGCTCGTAGGCGGATTGGGCGCCCGCCAGATCACCGGCCAACGCGCGCGAGCCGGCGACGCCACGCACAATCCGCTCCCAGAATGGCCGGCGCGCAGCCGGCGCAAGCGCCCGCTGTATCGCCTGGCGCCGCGTGCCCATGAACCGCCCGAGGTCCCCGAGCCGCTGCGGCAGCAGCGCCTCGATCTGCTCGCGTACCCAGCGCGTCAGGACCGGGGCCTGACCGGCCGAGCCAATCGCGACGGTGAGCGGCGCGCGGTCGACGAGCGCGGGGAAGTAGAAGCTCGAGAGCTCGGGGTCGTCGACCACGTTCACCGGGATGGCGCGCGCGCGCGCCGCCGCCGAGACCTCGGCGTTGAGCGGGCGCAGATCGGTCGCCGCGATCACCAGCTGTGCGCCGTCGAGGTGATTCGCGGCAAACGGCATGCCCAGGTGCTCGATCTCGCCCGCCGCCGCGCGCTGCGTGAGCGTCGGATTCAGCCGCGGCGCCACGACGGTGATGCGAGCACCGACGCGCAGCAACAGATCGATCTTGCGCTGCGCGATGCGTCCGCCCCCGATCACCACGACGGGCACGGCGCGCAAGTTTAGGAAAATGGGCAGATGGTCCATGCGCAAGAGCTGGCCGCTCAGGCCCCGATGGCCTCGCGTACGCGGGGATGCAGGCCGCATTCACGCGATTCGGACTGCTCCCACCACCAACGGCCGGCCCGGCGGCTCTCCCCGGGCTGGATGGCGCGGGTGCAGGGGGCGCAGCCGATGCTGGGGAACTGGCGGTCGTGCAGCACGTTGTAGGGCAGACCGCGTCCGCGGATGTACTGCCATACCTCGCTCTCGCTCCACTCGAGCAGCGGGCTGACCTTGTACAGGCCATGCTGAGTGTCCCACTCGAGCGGCTGGGCGAGGGCACGGGCGTCCGACTGCTCGCGCCGCACCCCGGTCACCCAGGCGCGAGCGCCCGCGATGGCCCGCCGGAATGGCTCGATTTTGCGCACCTGGCAGCACTCGAGCCGTGCTTCGAGACTGTGGTAGAAGCCGTTCACCCCGTGGGCGGCGGTCAGGCGCGCGAGCGCGGCGGCCTCCGGGTGCACCAGGCGCAGCGGGCGCCGGTAGCGCCACTGCAGCTTTTCCATCAGGTCGTAGGTCTCCTGAGGCAGCCGGCCGGTGTCGATGCTGAAGATCTCGATCTGCGGTACGTGGGACCAGATGATGTCGGTCAGCACCATCGCCTCGGCGCCGAGGCTGTTGGCATAGACCACCTGCCGATGCGCGTGCACCGCCGCCTCCAGCGCGGCCCGCACGGCCCCGGCCTTCTCCTCGATACGGCTCGACAGTTCACCCATGGCGAGGGGCACTATAGCGATGGGCCGTGCAGGGCCAGAACGAATGATTGCTTCTGAGGCCGTGCGCGTCGGTTATGGATGCCTCCGGGGCGTTGCGCTACGCTTCGGCGCATGAAGCTGCATCAACTGCGCTATCTGGCGGCGGTCGCCCAGAGCGGTCTGAACATCACCGCTGCGGCCCAGAAGCTGCATACCTCCCAGCCGGGGGTGAGCAAGCAGATCAAG
>JAKAZL010000035.1:0-16644 GCA_021815925.1 Pseudomonadota bacterium
CAGGACGTCCTGCGCAAAAGTGGCGTCCGTGGTATGGACGATGTGCGGATTGCTCACGCGGTTCAACCTCCGTCGAAGGCAGATATTTGATGGGGATTGCGCAGGGCTGTCGACGCCGGGTGGCGGGTCGCGAACGCCCCTGCCAGAAATGCCCGTCAAGCGGTTACACTAACTCGTGAAATAATGAGGTATCGAGCTTGATTCACTTAGGATGGTGCCTGCTTCGAGCGCCCCCTGGGGCCGGCAGGCGCGGACCGGATGGTCCGCTCACTAGGGAGCTTTTTAGCGCTTCCGGAGGGCTTTTGCAAGGCCCACCTGGACCTCCGTTCAACACTGTGATCCCAATGCTCCGCCGCTCGCCCGCGCGCAGCCCGCAGCGTGCCATCCGCGCGGCATGAGCACCGATGCCGGATCAATTCAGCGGCTGACACACCCGTGGGTTGGCCCTCTCGAGAGCCCCGCCGGCCGGACCGAAAGGTCCCTCCGGTCGCACTCGGCAGCGGCTCGGGCCTGCCGCATGCCGATCACCCACCCCGCCTCGCCAGCGGGTACGATGGGCGCGAAATTCACTTGACGCATAATATCACAACCGCCTAGGCGGCGCCTGCCCGCGGACTGTCCGCGACGGCCGGCGCGCGCTGGAGAATCGATGAACCAACCCCTCACCCCAACCGTGACTTTCGACAGTCTCGGCCTCGCCGCGCCCGTGCTGGCCGGCATCCGCGACGCCGGTTTCGCGCAATGCACGCCCATCCAGGCGCAGACCCTGCCGATCGCCCTGACCGGCCGCGATGTCGCCGGCCAGGCCCAGACCGGCACCGGCAAGACCGCCGCGTTCCTCGTCGCGCTGTATCACACGCTGCTCACCCACTCGCCGCCGCCGGGGCGCACGCCGACCTCGGTCCGTGCGCTGATCGTCGCGCCCACGCGCGAGCTGGCGGTGCAGATCCATCACGATGCGGAAACACTGGGCCGCCATACGGGTCTGAAGCACGCAGTCGTTTATGGCGGCATCGATTACGACAAGCAGCGGCGCACGCTCGAGGAAGGCATCGATGTGCTGATCGGCACGCCCGGACGGCTCATCGATTACTTCAAGCAGCACGTCTTCGACCTGAAGCACGCGCAGGTGCTGGTGCTCGATGAGGCCGACCGCATGTTCGACCTCGGCTTCATCGCCGACATCCGCTACCTGCTGCGCCGGCTGCCGCATCCGGAGCGGCGCCAGTCGATGCTGTTCTCCGCGACGCTGTCTTACCGGGTGCTCGAGCTCGCCTACGAGTACATGAACAATCCCGAGCTGGTGCGCATCGAGCCGGACAAGAAGACGGTCGACCGGGTCCGCCAGATCATGTACTACCCCTCGATGGAGGAGAAGATTCCGCTGCTCATCGGGCTGCTGCGCCAGAGCGAGGCGCGCCGCACCATGATCTTCGTCAATACCAAGCGCATGGCCGAGAAGCTCGAGGCGGTGCTGATCGCCAACGGATTTCAGGCCCAGGCGCTCTCCGGCGACGTGCCGCAGGCGAAGCGGCTGCGCTTCCTGCGCGACTTCCACAACGGCGACCTCGCCGTGCTGATCGCCACCGACGTCGCCTCGCGCGGGCTGCACATTCCGGAAGTCAGCCACGTGTTCAATTTCGATCTGCCGCAGGACGCCGCGGACTACGTCCATCGCATCGGCCGCACCGCGCGCGCCGGCGCCGAAGGCGATGCCATCAGCTTCGCCTGCGAGGAGTACGCCGTGGGACTGCCGGACATCGAGGGCTACATCGGGCACAAAGTCCCCTCCGCCCCGATCACCCCGGAGATGCTGGCCGCCGGGCTGATCGAGGCCGGGGCGCTGCCGGAGCGTCGGCGCGGACCGCGGCGCGGCGGACCGCACCCGGGACGCCGCAGCGGCCCGGGCGGCTCCGGACCCTCCGGGCGCCACGGACGCCACGGACGCGGCAAGCCCGGCCGCCCGGGCTAGCGGGCACGCCGCGCTCGCGCGCGCGGCGTATGATAGGGCGGCGCGCCGAGAGGGGACTGTGCGGTGGCGCGCCGGCCGCTCCCGCCCCTCCAACCGCGGCTGCATTGCCCCATGACGGATACCGAAACCGAAGACAACATCGACCGCCAGCTGTTCCGCAACATGGAGAAGTTGCGCCAGCTGCGCATCGAGCACCGTGACCTCGACGAGGTCATCGGGCGGCTGTCCCTCGACATGCACATCGACGAACTGCAGTTGAAGCGCCTGAAGAAGCGCAAGCTGGCACTGAAGGATCAGATCACCCGCCTGGAGAGCGAGCTGATCCCCGACCTCAACGCCTGAGGCGGCCGCTAATCCGCCGCGGCGGCGGACTGCATCAGGCTCCAGAGTGCCTCGACGTGCTGATGCTCGGTCGCCTCGACGCCGAAGGACACCCGGACCATCCAGCGACCATCGAGCATGGCCGGGGTGAGATACGCCTGACCGGACTCGTTGATGCGCCGCGCCCACGCCAGGGTGTGGCGATCGAGCGCGTCACCCTCGAGTCCGGGTGGCTCGTGGCGCACGCACACGGTCTGCAGGTTCACCGGTGCGAGGCGCCGCCAGTACTCGGTCGCATCGATGCGCTCGGCGAGCCAGCGGGCATGGGCCAGATCGCGCCGCAGGCGCCCCTGCAGTCCGCTCACGCCCTGCTCGCGGATCAGGAACCACAGCTTCAGCGCGCGGAACCGCCGGCCGAGCGGGATGCCCCAGTCGCGCAGATTGCGCGCGCTCTCGTCCGTCGCGGTGCGCAGATAACTCGGGCTGCTCGACATGACGCGGATCAGGTGCTGCGGGTCGCGCACGTAGTACAGCGAGCAGTCGAACGAGGCCCCGAGCCACTTGTGCGCGTTCACGACCAGCGAGTCGGCCTGCTCGACCCCCTGCCACAGCGGCCGGCACTCCGGCAGGATCATGGCCGAGCCCGCCATGGCGGCATCGACGTGCAGCCACAGTCCGTGCGCACCGGCCCGCTCGGCGAGCGCGGCCACGGGGTCCATTGCGGTGGTGGCGGTGGAGCCGACGGTCGCCACGACCGCGCACGGCCGCAGTCCGCGCCGCAGGTCCGCCGCGATCGCCTCGCTGAGCGCCTCGGGACGCATCCGGTACGTCTCGTCGACGGCCACCCATCGCAGGTTCTCGCGCCCGAAGCCCGCCAGCAGGGCCGCCTTCTCGACAGAGCTATGGCTCTGACTCGACAGGTAGACCGTCAGCGGCTGGGGGCTCGCCTGCAGGCCACCCCGTACCGCCCCGTAATCGGTGGCCCGCTCGCGCGCACAGAGCAACGCCACCAGCGTCGCGGTGGAGGCCGTGTCCTGGATGACGCCGCTCCAGCGCTCCGAGAGGCCCATCATCCCCCGCAGCCAGTCCGTGGTGAGGTCCTCGAGCTCCGTGAGCGCCGGGCTCGCCTGCCAGTTCAGGCCGAGCTGGGCGAGTCCCGTGCTGGCCAGATCCCCCAGCACCGCCGCGAGCGCGCTGTTGGAGGGGAAATAGGCAAAGAACCTCGGATCCTGCCACTGGGTGCAGGCCGGCAGAACGACCCGCGCCAGATCGCCGAGCACCTCGTCCATCGGCTCCGGGTCGCTCGGCGGCTCGGACGGCAGCCGGGCTCGCACCTCGCCCGGGATCAGCTGCGGGACGACCGGGTAGGCGCCGGCGGCGCAATCGCGGCGGTAATCGGCGATCCAGTCGATCAGCTGGTGCCCCAGCCGGCGGAACTCCTCGTGATCCATCGGCGCGGCTCAGGCCGTGCCGCCGACCGTCAGCGCCTCGATCTTCAGCGTCGGCTGGCCGACCCCGACCGGCACGCTCTGGCCCTCCTTGCCGCAGGTGCCAACGCCCTCGTCGAGCTTCAGATCATTGCCCACCATCGAGACGCGCGTGAGGACGTCGGGGCCGTTGCCGATCAGCGTGGCGCCCTTCAACGCCGCACCCAGGCGGCCGTTCTCGATCAGATAGGCCTCGCTCGCGGAGAACACGAACTTCCCGGAGGTGATGTCCACCTGGCCGCCGCCGAAGTTCACCGCGTAGATGCCCCGCTCGACCGAGCGGATGATCTCCTCGGGGTCGTGCGGACCGGGTCGCATGTAGGTGTTGGTCATGCGCGGCATCGTCAGGTGCGCGAATGACTCGCGCCGGCCATTGCCGGTCGGGCGCTGTCCCATCAGACGGGCATTGAGCCGGTCCTGCATGTAACCGCGCAGGATCCCGTCCTCGATCAGCGTCGTGCACTGCGTCGGGGTGCCCTCGTCGTCGACGTTGAGCGAGCCGCGCCGCCGCGGCAGCGTGCCGTCATCGACCACCGTGCAGCCGGGCGCGGCGACCCGCTCGCCGATGCGATTGGCGAAGGCCGAGGTTCCCTTGCGGTTGAAATCGCCCTCCAGTCCATGCCCGATCGCCTCGTGCAGCAGAATCCCCGGCCAGCCTGGACCGAGCACCACCGTCATGGTGCCCGCCGGGGCCGGCACCGCCTCCAGGTTCACCAGCGCCTGACGGGCCGCCTCGCGCGCCAGACGCAGCGGGGTGTCCTCGGCAACGAGCTCGGCCAGCGAATAACGCCCGCCGGCCCCGCAGTAGCCCTGCTCGCGCCGGCCGTTGTGCTCGACCAGCACCGAGACGTTGAAGCGCACCAGCGGGCGCACGTCGGCGGCGAGATCCCCGTCGCTGTTGGCGATCAGCACCACTTGGTGCACGGCGATCAGGCTCGCGGTCACATGGACGACGCGCGGGTCGACGCGCCGGGCCTCCCGATCGACGCGCTCGAGCCAGGCCACCTTGTCGGGGTCGGACAGCGTGGTGAGCGGATCGGCCGGCAGATACAGCTGATGGCCGCTCCTGTGCTGCCAGACCGCCACGCGCCGGTCCGCGCCCTGCGCTGCGATCGCGCGCGCGGCGTGCGAGGCCTCCGTGAGAGCCGGCAGGAGGATCTCGTCCGAATAGGCGAAGCCGGTCTTCTCGCCGGCGAGCGCGCGCACGCCCACGCCCTGCTCGATGCTCGAGCTGCCATCCTTGACGATACCGTCCTCGAGCGACCAGGACTCCTGGCGCGAGAGCTGGAAGTAGACATCCGCGAAATCGACCGAGTGCGTGAGCACCTCGCCGAACACGTGCTCGAGGCGGCCATCGAGGCCGCTCGGGCGCAGAATCAGATCGCGGGCCAGCGTCAGCGCATCGGTACGGTTCGGTTCGGTCATGGTGGGCTTCCGATCATGGGCGGGCAACTCCTCAGCCGAGCACGCGGTGCTCGAGTGCCGGAAAACTCTGACGGTCACGCTGTTCGGCCTCGAGGTCGATGTCGGCGGTGACACAACCACGGCCGCTCGCCAGCCGCCCGAGCACCCGGCCCCAGTGATCGGTGATCAGACTGTCGCCGTAGGTCTCGCGGCCGTTGGGATGTCGTCCCGACTGTCCCGCGCCGATCACCGCGCAGAGATTCTCGATCGCGCGTGCGCGCAGCAGCACCTCCCAGTGCGCGCGCCCGGTGGCGGCGGTGAATGCCGCTGGCACCGTGAACAGCTGCGCACCGCGCGCGCTCAGCAGCCGGTACAGCTCCGGGAAGCGCACATCGTAGCAGACCGACAGTCCCAGCCGTCCGGCCGGTGTGTCGAGCACCACGGGCTCGCGGCCCGGCGCGAAATTCTCCGACTCGCGGTAACGCTCCGCCCCGCCGGGCAGGTGAACGTCGAACAGGTGGATCTTGTCGTAGCGCGCGCGCCGCTCGCCATCGGCGTCGTAGACCAGGCAGGCGGCCGCGACGCGCCCGTCGGGCGCGCCGCTCAGCGGCACCGTGCCGCCGACGATCCACAGCCCGAGCCGGCGGGCCGTCGCGGCGAGAAACGTCTGAATCGGACCCCGGCCATCCGGCTCCCCGACACGGCGCCGGTCGGCCTCGCGCAGTCCCATGAAGGCGAAATTCTCCGGCAGCACGGCGAGACGCGCATCGCGTGCGGCAGCCTGCTCGAGCAGCACGCTCGCGTCGGCGAGATTGGCCTGCACGTCCGGTCCGGAGGTCATCTGGATGGCCGCAACGATGGTCATGACGAGAGCCTACTCCCTCCGGCGGCCAGGCGCCTCAGAGCGCCACGACGTCGAACTGATCGACGCCGTAGAGCGCCTCGACCTGCAGCCGCACCGTGCGTCCGACATCCCGCTGCAGCGCGAGCAGCGCCGGGGCCTCGGCCTCGAGCAACCGGTCGACGACCGCCTGGTGCGCCAGCACCAGCATCTCGCCGCCGCCGGCGTGCTCCTGGCGCAGCAGCTCGCGGAAGATTTCCTGACACACCGTCTCGGCGGTCTTGACGAACCCGCGCCCCTCGCACGCCGGGCACGGCTCGCACAGCAGGTGCGCGAGACTCTCGCGCGTGCGCTTGCGGGTCATCTCCACCAGACCGAGCGGCGAGAGACTGACGATGCGCGTCTGCGCACGGTCCCCGGCGAGGGAACGCTCCAGCGCCGCCAGGATCTGCCGGCGGTGCGACTCGGCGTGCATGTCGATGAAGTCGATGATGATGATGCCGCCGAGATTGCGCAGCCGCAGCTGTCGGCCGATGGCCTCGGCCGCCTCCAGGTTGGTGCGGAAGCTCGTTTCCTCGAGATTGCGGTGGCCGACGTAGCCGCCCGTGTTGACATCGATCGTGGTCATCGCCTCGGTCTGGTCGATCACCAGATGTCCGCCGGACTTGAGCATCACCCGGCGCTCGAGCGCCCGGGCAATCTCCTCCTCGACACCGTGCAGATCGAAGATCGGGCGTGTGCCCTCGTACAGCTCCAGACGCGCCGCCGCGCCCGGCATGAACTCGGCGGCGAATGCGCGCATGCGCGCGAGTGCCTCGGCCGAGTCGACCCGCACCACGCCGATGCCGTGCGAGAGCTCATCGCGCAGCAGCCGCAGCGCGAGCGGCAGATCCTCGTGCACCGCCGTGCCGGCGGGCGTCTCGGCGGCGAGCCGGCGCACGTGCTGCCAGAGCCGCTCGAGGTACGCCATGTCCTCGCGCAGCGCCTCGGCGCTGACGCCCTGGGCCGCGGTGCGCAGGATGTAGCCGCCCGCGCCCCCCGGGCGCAGCTCGGCGACCAGCGACTTCAGGCGTGCGCGCTCGAGCTCCTCGTCGATCTTGGCCGACACCCCGACGTCCTCGCCCTCGGGCAGATACACCAGGTAGCGCGCCGGCAGCGTGATGAACGTCGTCAGGCGTGCCCCTTTGGTGCCGATCGGATCCTTGATGACCTGCACGAGGAGCTCATCGCCGGGACTGATCAGCCGGCGCACGTCGAGCTCCTCGCGAGCGCCTCCGGCAAGCGCGTCCGCCTCCTCGAGCGGCGCTGCGACGATGTCATCGACGTGCAGGAACGCGGTGCGCTCCAGGCCGATGTCGAGAAATGCCGCC
Source organism: Pseudomonadota bacterium (assembly GCA_021815925.1). GTDB lineage: Bacteria > Pseudomonadota > Gammaproteobacteria > Steroidobacterales > Steroidobacteraceae > 13-2-20CM-66-19. The sequence continues at coordinate 7,396 of JAKAZL010000035.1, forward strand.
TGCATGCCCGGCAGCACGCGCATCACGCGTCCCTTGTAGAGATTGCTGACCAGGCGGCGGCGGCTCGCCCGCTCGATGAAGACCTCCTGGACGATGCCATCCTCGATGAGCGCAGCGCGAGTCTCGCCGGGCCCAACGTTGACGAGGACCTCCCTCAAGCGCGGCTTCCCCGCCAATAGCCGATCCCTGCGCCGCGCAGCAGCTCCGCGGTCTCGGCGAGCGGCAGCCCGACCACCCCGGAGTAACTGCCCGCGAGCGAGACGACGAACACGCTGGCGAAGCCCTGGATTGCGTAGGCGCCCGCCTTGTCGCGCGGCTCGCCGGTCTGCCAGTACGCCTCGCGCTCGGCCAGCGACAGGTCGCGGAAGCGCACCGAGGTCTCGCTCAGGCGCACCTCGACGCTGCGCTCGCTGGCGAGCGCCACCGCGGTGAGCACCTGGTGGACGCGGCCGGAGAGCCGCCCGAGCATGGCGAGCGCATCGGCACGGTCGAGCGGCTTGCCGAACAGCACGCCATCGAGCACCACGGCCGTGTCGGCGGCGAGCACCGGGAGGCGCTCGCCGCGCTGGCGCACGGCCATCGCCTTGGCCAGCGCCAGCCGCTCGACGTAGTCCTGGGGTGTCTCGCCCGGGCGGGCCGTCTCATCGACGTTCGCCGCCACCGCCGTGTGGGCCACGCCGATCTGCCAGAGCAGATCACGCCGCCGCGGCGAGGCGGACGCAAGGCACAGGACCGCGGTGGCGGGCTCTAGACTCATCAGGGGCGATGATACGGGTGATGGGCGAGGATGCTAAGCGCCCGGTAAAGCTGCTCGGCCAGCACGACGCGCACCAGGGCGTGCGGCAGGGTGAGCCGCGACAGGGCGAGCAGCCGGTCCGCCCGGGCCCGCACTTGCGGGGCAAAGCCGTCCGGGCCGCCGATCAGGAAGGCCAGGTCCTGCCCGGCCTGCATGCGCTCGCCCAGCCAGTTCGCCAGCGCCACGGAGTGCATCTCGCTGCCGTGCTCATCGAGCGCGACCACGAATTCCCCCGGCTGCAGCGTGGTGAGGATCTTGCGGCCCTCGGCCTCGATGGCCCGGCGCGGATCCTGGCCGGACGCGCGCCGCCCCGGCTCGATCGAGACCAGCGTGAGCTTCAGGCGCGGGCCGAGCCGCCGGGCATAGTCCTCGTAACCCTGGCTCACCCAGGACGGCGGGCGGGTCCCGACCGCAATCAAGCGCACGCGCATGGCTCGCGCCGCGGCCGGCCGCTAGGGGTGCTGGGCCGTGTGCGCGGGCGTCTCGGGCACCGCCCCGGCCTCCCAGAGTCGCTCCAGGGCGTAGAACTCGCGCACCCGGGGCAGCATCACGTGCACGACGATATCCTGCAGGTCGACCAGGACCCAGTCCCCCTCTCGCTCGCCCTCGGTGCCGAGGGGCCGCACGCCGTGCGCCTTGGCCTGCTCGATCACCCGGTCACTGATCGAACGCACGTGCCGGTCGGAGGTCCCCGAGGCGATCACCAGGGTATCGGCCACGTCGGTCAGTCCGCGCACGTCGATCTCGACGACGTTGACGGCCTTCATGTCCTCGAGCGCGGCCAGCACCACGCGCAGCAGCGCCGCGGCGCCCTTGGCTCGGGAACGGGTCGTCTTGACGCGGCGGGCAGCGGTTCGGGTGCTCATGCGTGCGCAGCATAGCACTGCGTGTCGAGCAGAATGCGCCGCACCTCGTCGGGAACCAGGTAGCGCGGATCGCGCCCGGCGACGATGAGTTGGCGCAGCTCCGTCGAGGAAATCTCCAGCTGGGTGACCGCGTGCACGTAGATCCGCCCGGCGGTCTGCTCGTGCAGCTCGCGGATCGAGCCGGTCCCGTGATCCACCATCACCTCCCCGAGCGGCCCCTGGGTCGGGGCCTTCCAGCCCGGGCGGTGCGCGACGACGACGTGTGCCAGCTCCAGCAGCTCCCGCCACCGGTGCCAGTGCGGCAGTCCCAGGAACGCATCCATCCCGAGCAGCAGGCACAACGAACGGCGCGGATGCTCGGCGCGCAGCTCCGCCAGCGTCTCCACCGAATACGACACGCCGCTGCGGCGCATTTCGCGGTCATCGACGGTGAAGGCCGGCTCGCCGGCCACGGCCGCGCGCACCATGCGCAACCGCAGCTCGGCGCTGGCCAGCGGCTGCTCGCGGTGCGGCGGGTTCCCCGCCGGCAGGAAGCGCACCTCCGTCAGGCGCAGCATCTGCCACAGCTCGAACGCCGTGCGCAGATGTCCGTAGTGAATGGGGTCGAACGTGCCGCCAAAAAGACCGATGGGTTGCATGAGTTCCGCGTGTCCTGCCGCGCCCGCGGCACGGCCAATCGGGTGCTATTTGACCATGGATCGGGGCGCGGGCAACGCCGGACGCGCGCACAGGTCGGCCGCGAGCAGCGCCATTTCGTCCCAGGGGTCGCCGCGGAGCCGTCCCTTGATCATCCGATCGGCCCGCGCGGCGCGCACCAGCAGGGCGCGCAGCGACAGGCGGCCCGCGCGGCGTACGGCCGCATCGAGCCCCGGGCTTGGGCGCTGCCAGGTGCGCGCCCCGCCGCCCGGCCGGCTGAGCGCCCCCGACAGGTCGCGCAGCGCCTTGACCAGCGCCCACAGGACGAGCGTCGGCTCGGTGCCCTCGGCACGCAGCGCAGCGAGCACGCGCAGCGCCCGGGCGGCCTCACCGGCGAGCGCCGCCTCGGACAGACGGAACACATCAAACCGCGCGCTGTCGGCGACGGCCGCAAGCGCCGCTGCGCCGCCGCTCTGCCCCGGTCCGAGCAGCCGCAGCTTCTCGAGCTCCTGATGGGCCGCGAGCAGGTTGCCCTCGGTGCGCTCGGCCAGCAGCTCGAGCGCCGCGGCCTCGAGCGTCAGGCCCATCCGCCGGCTACGTGCCCGCAGCCACGCGGCGAACGGTCCGGCCTCCAGCGGCCAGACCGCCACCCAGGCGCCGTGCGTCTGCACCGCCTGCACCCACTTGGCCGCCTGCGCCTCGCGGTCCAGGCGCGGGGCAAGGATCAGCAGCACCGTCTCCGGATCGCCGCGCTCGGCGAGCGTGGCCAGCACGCCGCCGCCGGCCGCGCCGGGTCGCGCGCTCGCCATGCGCACTTCAAGCACGCGCCGCGCGCCGAACAGCGAGAGCGTCCCGGCCGAGGCGCGCACCGCCTCCCAGTCGGCTGCCCGCTCGATGAAATGAACCTCCCGCTCGGTGAACCCGGCGGCGCGCGCATGCGCGCGCACCTCGTCCGCCGCCTCGCCGGCGAGCAGCGGTTCGTCACCGGAGATCAGGTACACCGGCAGCAGCTTCTGCGTCAGGTGCGCCTCGAGAGCGTCGGGAGTGAGTTTCAAGCCAATGCGCCGCGGAGGCCGGCCGGCATTATAGCCGGCGAGCGCCGCCGGCCGCTCGTGGCCACGCGCCGCGCCGATCTGCTAGGCTCGCGCGATGATGAGCCCCGCACGCGCCGCGCGCGCCCGTCGCCGGCTGTATCCGCCCCTCAAGCCGTACCGTACCGGCCGGCTGCGCGTGTCCGCGCTGCACGAGATCTACTTCGAGGAAAGCGGCAATCCGCAGGGCAAGCCGGCGCTGTTCCTGCACGGCGGCCCCGGTGGCGGCACCGATCCGAAGATGCGCCGCTTCTTCGACCCCCAACATTACCGCATCGTGCTCATCGACCAGCGCGGCTGCGGCCGCAGCCGCCCGCACGCGGAGCTGACGGACAACACCACCTGGCACCTGATCGAGGACATCGAGCGGCTGCGCGAGCACCTCGGCATCCCCCGCTGGCTGGTGTTCGGCGGCTCGTGGGGCTCGACGCTCGCCCTCGCCTACGCCGAGACGCACCCGGCGCGCGTGACCGAGCTGGTGCTGCGCGGGATCTTTCTGCTGCGCCGCTGGGAGCTGGAGTGGTTCTACCAGAGCCCCGGCGGCGCCGCGGCGCTGTTCCCCGACCTCTGGGAGCGCTACGTCGAGCCGATCCCGGTGGAGGAGCGCGGGGACATGATGCGCGCTTACTATGCGCGCCTCACGAGCACTGATCCCACGGTGCGCGTGCGCGCCGCCCAGGCGTGGTCGAGCTGGGAGGGGGCGACAAGCTACCTGCTCACCTCGGCCAACTACGTCGCGAAGTTCGCCGACGGCGCCTACGCGGAAGCCTTCGCGCGCATCGAGTGCCACTACTTCGTCAACGGCGGATTCTTCCAGTCAGACGGTCAACTGCTCACGGACGTGCAACGCATTCGTCACATTCCGGCGGTCATCGTGCAAGGCCGCTATGACGTCGTGTGTCCGATGCGCAGCGCCTGGGACCTGCACCGCGCGTGGCCCGAAGCCGACCTGCGCATCGTGCCGGACGCCGGTCACTCCGCGATGGAGCGGGGCACCGTGCACGAGCTGGTGAGCGCCACCGACCGGTTCCGCTAGGCCCGGCGTCCCCGGCCGCCGACGGAGCGTGCGCCAGACTTTATTGTACGATCCCACCGTGTCAGAACCGCTGCGCCAGCAAGCAACGCCCCTCAGGGACCGACGGACCACGAACCGCGTGCGCCGCGCCGGCCTCAGCGCGCTGGCGCTGCTCGGGGCGCTGCTGTGCGCAGCGCCGGGGACGGCGAGCGCAGGCACGGAGGTGACCGTGCTCTACGCCGGCTCGCTGGTGAGCCTGATGGAGCGCGCGGTCGGCCCGGCCTTCGATCGGGCGAGCGGCGATCACTTCCGCGGCTATGCCGGCGGCTCGCAGCTGCTGGCGAACGAGATCGCCGCACACCTGCGCCGTGCCGATGTCTTTCTCAGCGCCGCCCCGGCGGTCAATGCGCGGCTGATGGGCCCGCGCCACGGCAAGCGGATCGGAGCGTACCTGCAGTTTGCCCGCTCCCCGCTGGTGATCGGCTACAACCCACACAGCCGCTTCGCGCCGCTGTGGCGGTCCCAGCCCTGGTACCGGGTGCTGCGCCAACCGGGCCTGCGTCTCGGACGCACCGACCCGAAGCTCGATCCGAAGGGGCGCTTGACCATCGTGCTGCTGCGCCGTGCCGCCACCTACTATCACGAGCCGGGGCTCGCGCGCCGCGTGCTCGGCGCGCCGGAAAACCCCGGGCAGGTGTTGCCCGAGGAGGCTCTCATCGGGCGGCTGCAATCCGGCCAGCTCGATGCGGGGTTCTTCTACTCGACCGAGACCGCCGCAGCGGACATTCCGAGCATCCGGCTGCCGCCCGCGATCACCCCGCAGGCCCGCTACACCATCGCCATCCTGCGCGATGCGCCGCACCCGCGTGCGGCGGCGGCCTTCGTGGCGTTCGTGCTCGGCCCCGAGGGCCGCCAGCTCCTGCGCGCGCACGGCCTGAGCGTCGAGCGGCCGGTGCTCAGCGGCGATGCCGCAGCGCTGCCGGCGGTATTGCGTCCCCTGCTGACAGACGGGCCACCACCATGACACCCGCAGCCGGCGGACGCTGCCCGACGCGGAGTGCCGCCTGAGCGTGCGCGGGCGTCCGGCATGACGCGCAAGGTCGCCTCACCCCTGCCCTGGCTCGCCGGGCTGTTGGCGGTCTATCTGCTCGCGCCGCTGCTCGCGGGCGTGCAGGCTGCGCTGCAGACGCGCTGGCACGGCGTCGACTATGCCGCGCTGGCGCACGCGTGCGCGACGTCCGTCGCCAGCGCCAGTGTCGCCACGCTGCTGACGGCGCTCGGCGGCGTCCCGCTGGGCTTTCTGCTGGCACGGGTGCGCGGCCGGGCCATGGGCCTGCTCGGCTTTCTGGTGCAACTGCCGCTGGCGCTGCCGCCGCTCGCGAGCGGCATCCTGCTGTTGTTTCTGCTCGGCTATGACGCGCCGCTCGGGCGCCTCACCCACGGCGCGCTCACCGACTCGTTCGCCGGCATCGTGCTGGCCGAGGCTTTCGTCTCCGCCCCGTTCGTCATCATCGCCGCCCGCTCGGCATTCGAGGCGATCGATCCGGCCCTGGAGGACGTCGCGGCGACCCTCGGCCGTGGCCGCCTCGCGGTGTTCACGCGCGCGAGCCTGCCGGCCGCGCGTGGGGCGCTGCTCGCCGGGCTGCTGCTGGCCTGGCTGCGCGCCTTTGGCGAGTTCGGCGCGACGGTGATGGTCGCCTACCACCCCTACTCGCTGCCCGTGTACACGTACGTCGCCTTCGGCGAGCAGGGACTGCCGGCCATGCTCCCAGTGTTGCTGCCGGCGATTGCGCTCGCGCTCGCGATCCTGATGCTCGGTAACCGCGCCGGGGCGCGCCGCGCGCCACGGGCGCCGGCCCCGCCCGTCCCGGCTTCACCACGGCCTGCCGCGCGGCCGGCGCCCGTGCCCGATGGAACGGGCGGACTGCACCTTTCGCTCGAGAAGCCGCTGCACGGCTTCCGCCTCACGGTGGACTGGTCGAGCCCCGCGCGCCGCCTGGCGATTCTCGGGCCGTCCGGCTCGGGCAAGTCGCTGACGCTGAAGCTGATCGCCGGACTGGAACGTGCCGAGCAGGCCGTGGTCCGCATCGGCGGACGCGAGCTCGCCGGGCTCGAACCGGACCTGCGACGCGTCGGCTACGTGCCGCAGAGCTACGCGCTGTTTCCGCACCTCGACGTGCAGCGCCAGCTGCGCTTTCCGGCCGGCGCCGACCCGGCACTCGCCGAGCGCTGGCTCGAGCGGCTCGAGCTGACCGACCTGCGCGGCCGCCGGCCGGCGCAGCTGTCCCTCGGTCAGCAACAGCGGGTCGCCCTCGCCCGCGCGCTCGTGCGGCCGGTGGATCTGCTGCTGCTCGATGAGCCGTTCTCGGCGCTCGATGCGCCGCTGCGCGCCGCGCTCCGGCGCGAGTTGCGGGTCCTGCAAAGCGAGCTGCCGCTCATCACGTTGCTGGTCACGCACGACCCCGGCGAGGCGATGCTGCTGGCCGATGACATCCTGCTGCTCTGCGACGGCCGGCCGCTGCAGAGCGGACCGGCCGCCGCGGTGCTGCGTCGTCCGGTCAACGAGCGGGCCGCGCGCCTGCTGGGCGCCGACAACATCGCCGCCGGACTCGCCGAGGGACCCGGGCGCCTAGCGCTCGGCCCCGGTGTGGCGCTCGAGCTGCCGGGTCCGGCGCTGCCCGTGGGGCGAGTCGGCTGGAGCGTGCCGGCCGACCGGGTCTGGCTGCACGGGGCCGGACGCTACCAGGGCACCGTGGAGGCGCTCGTCCCCGGCCCGCTGCCGCGGGCGATGATCCGCTGCGGGGAGGCGTGCATCGGGGCGGCCTGCGCTGCGGACCTCGCGCCCGGGCAGTCCGTGCGGTTCGATCTGGACGTCGAACGGGTACAGGTCTGGCCCTTGCCCTAGACCCTCACCGGGCCGGCGCGTTGTGGGGGTCCCTCGCCCGGCGTATCATCGCGGCGGCTCGAGAACAACAAGGGCCGGCGCGCCCCGGAGCGCGATCGGCAGGGGCGAGCTTGGCGGATTGCACGCAACGGCTCAACGGGAGGGGTCATGGGCATCATCACCTGGTTGATCGTCGGTCTCATCGCGGGTTGGGGAGCCGGCAAAGTCATGAAGGGCGGCGGCTACGGCATCGTCGTCGACATCATTCTCGGCATCCTCGGCGGCATCCTCGGCGGCTGGCTGTTCGGCATGCTGGGTATCTGGCACGGTGGCGGACTGATCGGCTCGATCATCGTCGCGTTCATCGGCGCGGTCATCCTGGTCTGGATCACCCGTCTGATTAAGAAGGCCTGAGCGACGGGCGCGGCGGAGCGCCTCGTTCCGTCGTGCGCGTCTCGCCCCCGCTCTGTTCGCTGCCGGGCATCACCCTGCGGCCGCTCACGGCCGCGGACGTGCCCGACTGGTTCGCGTACCTGTCGATCCCCGCGGTGACCGAGCACACCAGCTGGGAACTGCACGGAGCGCAAACGCTCATGGCGCTGGTGCGCGAGTACGAGTCAGCCGATTCGCGCTCCGCGCTGCGCTTCGCCATTGTCGATGGGTGCCGCGCGGCGCTCGCAGGCACGATCGGCCTGCACTCGATCTCGAGCGCGGATCGCCGGGGTGAGATCGCCTATGACCTCGCGCCGTCGTATTGGGGCCGGGGCATCGCTACGGCGCTGTGCGCGGCGGTGACGCACTGGTCGTTCGAGAGCCTCGCCTTGCAGCGCGTGCAGGCCACCGTCCTCGTCACCAACACGCGCTCCGAGCGTGTCCTCGAGCGCTGCGGCTTCGCCTGCGAAGGCCTGCTGCGCGGCTACCGACGGGTGCGCGGCCGTCCGGGGGATTTCAAGATGTTCGCGCGGCTGGCCGGTGAGACCCCGGCTACCTGAGGCGAGGCAGCGCGCCCCGGGGGAACAGGCGGATCGATCGGGTTAGAATGTCGTCGCCCGCAAACCTGCGACGGAGAACCCCGCGCCGTGGACGCCGACCCGATCGAGCGCCTTGAGACCAAGATCGCCTTCCTCGAGCGCGCGAACGCCGAGCTCAGCGATGTCGTCTTCCGTCAGCACCGTGACATCGAGGCGCTGCGCGAGCAGCTCGCGACGTTCGGGGCCCGGCTGCAGACGTACGAGGAGGAGGTCACGCCGCGCACGGCGCAGGAGGAGCGGCCACCGCATTACTGAGGGGCCGGCGCCTCACTCGAGCACCAGACGGGCCCGCGCGGCGATCCATCGCTTGCGGCGCAGGGCGAGCACGATGAACGCCAGCCCCGCCAGCAGGCAGATGGCGACCGCGACCAGCGAGGCCTCCGGACCGAACGGCCCACCGGTGAGCAATCGCGGACCGGCCAGCGAGACGCTCACGAGGCCGCCGGCGCCGCGGTAGCCGGATACGGACACCCCGAACAGCCCCCCCTCGGTGAAGTTCCAGCCGAGGTGAATGCCGATGGGCAGCCAGAGATTGTCACTGTAGGCATAAGCCGCGCCGAGCAGCACACCGGCCTCCAACATGATGGCCACGCTCGAGAGCAGCGTCGCGCCGGGATTCAGGGCATGGAGGAGCCCGAAGATCCCCGCCGAGACGATGAGCGCGGCCGTCGTGCCAAAGCCGTCGGCCAGCACCCGGAACACGCCGCCACGGAACGTCAGCTCCTCCCCGACGGCCGCGATCAGAGCGGCCGCAAGCTGCGGCAGAACATCGGCGTGCGGGGACAGTCCCCGCCAGTGCGCAACACCCAACATGCTCAGCACGCCGAACACCGTCGCGAACAGCGCCGTCCCCACCGCGGCGCCGAGCACCAGCCGCCGCGCGCTGAATCTCGCCTCGAGCGCCTTGCGCCGCTCGAGGCCGCGCACCAG
>JAKAZL010000035.1:16744-20985 GCA_021815925.1 Pseudomonadota bacterium
CACCCAACATGCTCAGCACGCCGAACACCGTCGCGAACAGCGCCGTCCCCACCGCGGCGCCGAGCACCAGCCGCCGCGCGCTGAATCTCGCCTCGAGCGCCTTGCGCCGCTCGAGGCCGCGCACCAGAGCCGCGTAGAGCGCGATCAGCGCCGCGGCAAGCACGGCCGTCCCGCCGAGCACGATCCACTCCCCACCTCGTTGCGGGACGTGCCGCGACAGCACGATGCGCGTCAGCTGGGCAGCGGTATCGCCCGCGAGCAGCACGATGCCGAAGACGATCAGCCTGACAAACGTCCATCGCCTCACGGCTGCTGTGTTCATGGGTTCACCCGGGCAATCGGTAATACGGCGCACGGCGCCACGGCGGTCGGCTCGAGACCATGCGCCCCGCCGGTGGGCGCGGTGCCCGGCCCCGGCTGACACGGATACGGAATTCTACGTCGTCCGCAGCGGCTTCTCCACGCACCGCGGCAAGCGCCCGCTCGCGTAGCGTCGCTCAGCCGCGGCAGCGGCCGCTCGGCCGGTCCGCCCGATCGGTCAGGCCGTGCCGCTGCAGCCACAGCCGCGCCTCCTCGGCGTCACGCTCGAACCACTCGCGCGCGCTACCGAGACGAAAGCTGTAGCCCCAGGCGTCCATGTCCTCGAAGAGTCGCTCGCGGCCCACGCCGGGCAGAGCGTCGGCGAGCAGCACCTGCAGGTAACACACGGCGTTTTCCTCCGCGTCATCGCCCCCGGCGTCCGTGTCGAGCGCCGCACGGCGCGTGGGGCTCATGCACATGAAGTGGCAGGCCTCGTGCAGGATGGAATGCACCGGGGTATCCGGCCGGGCATAGAGCCGTGCGGCAAGCAGCCCGGCCTCGCACTCGCCCCAGTACGAGCCCGGAATCGGTGTTCCCGGTTCGAGCCGCTCGAGGGTGAGGCCGTAGCACGCCAGGAGCTCCGTGAGCGCCGCCGGTGCGAGCTGGTCCAGCGTGAGCACCGCGGCGCTCACAGCTTGGCGAGGCGGCGCATCACGATGTCGGCGAGATTGCGGCCCATGGCGCCGGTGAGGATGGCCTGCTCGTGCTCGGTGGCGAGCAGCAGACTCTCGTTGAAGGTGTACGAGCGCGTGGCGCTCAGCGTCTGGCGCTCGAGCACCGTCTTGCCGCCGGCCGACACTGAGAAGCCGACCGTATAAGTCACCTCGTACTCGGTCGGCCGGTTGGTGGCCGATACCGACAGCACGCGTCGGCGAACCTCATCGGTGCGCACCTCGATGACCGCGGAGGCGCCCGTCGCGCTGTCCGCCGGCCGGGCGCCGGAGATCAGCAGGTCGCGGCGCAGGCTCTGCACGAAATCACTCTGCTGGTTCGAAGCCTCGATGTAGGGTCGGCGCATCACCGCGGGCAACACCGTGCGCCCCTCCAGGTGAAAGCCGCACCCCGCGAGCAGCACAGTGGCAGACAACGCGAGCCATGCGGCGAGCAGGCGGATGGTGGGGAATTTCACGGCGGTTCACACCACGATGTTGACCAGCTTGCCCGGCACGACGATCACCTTGCGCACCGGCTTGCCGGCAACGAAGCGACTCACCGGCTCCTCGCCGAGCGCCGCCTCGCGCACCGTCGCCTCATCGGCGCCGGCGGCCACCTGGATGCGCCCGCGCAGCTTGCCGTTGACCTGCACGACGAGCTCGACCGTGTCCTGCACCAGCGCTGCGGTGTCGACCACGGGCCAGCGCTCATCCACGATCGCCTGCTCGTGCCCGAGCGCGTGCCACAATGCGTGACAGACGTGCGGGACGATCGGGGCGAGCACCAGGACGATGATCTCGAGCGCCTCCTGGCGCACCGCGTGCGCGGCCGGCGTGTCCTCCTGGAAGCGCCCGACGGCGTTCAGCAGCTCCATGCACGCGGCGATCGCGGTGTTGAAATTGCGCCGCCGGCCGATGTCGTCGGTCGCCTTGGCGAGCCCCTGGTGCACCGCACGGCGCAGCGCGCGCTGCGCCGCACTGAGCCCGGCGAGTTCGAGCGGCGGCGGTGAGCCATGCCGAACATGCTCGTAGACCGCGCTCCACAGGCGGCGCAGGAACCGCGAGGCGCCCTGCACGCCCTCGTCCGACCACTCGAGCGTCTGCTCCGGCGGCGAGGCAAACATCGTGAACAGGCGCGCGGTGTCGGCGCCGTAGCGGGCCACCAGCCCCTCCGGATCGACACCGTTGTTCTCGGACTTGGACATCTTGCCGAGCCCGCCGTACTCGACCCGTACGCTCTTTCCGTCGGCGCCCGGGGCCTCGAAGATCTCCGTTCCGTCGCTCTCGCGCCGGGCCCGCACGTCGGCGGGATTGTAGTAACGCCGACGCCCGTCGGCCCCAACGCTGGAGTAGATGTGATTGAGCACCATGCCCTGGGTAAGCAGGTTGGTGAAGGGCTCCGCGCAGCGCACCAGGCCCAGGTCGCGCATCACCTTGGTCCAGAAGCGCGAATAGAGCAGGTGCAAAATCGCGTGCTCGATGCCCCCGATGTACTGATCGACCGGCAGCCAGTAATCGGTGCGCGCATCGACCATCGAGGCGGCCTGATCCGGGCAGGCGTAACGCAGGTAGTACCAGGACGAGTCGACGAACGTGTCCATGGTGTCGGTTTCGCGCCGCGCCGGGCCGCCGCAGCGCGGGCACGTGCAGTGGGTGAACGCGGCCGACTTGCCGAGCGGGTTGCCGCTGCCGTCGGGCACCAGGTCCTCCGGCAGCCGCACCGGCAGCTGCGCGTCCGGCACCGGCACCTCGCCGCAGTGCTCGCAGTGGATCAGCGGGATGGGACAGCCCCAGTAGCGCTGGCGCGAGATGCCCCAGTCGCGCAGGCGGAACTGCACCCGCTTGCGCCCCAGGCCGCGCTGCTCGAGCGCCGTGGCGATCGCATCCACCGCGCTCTGGAAGTCAAGACCCGAGAACTGCCCGGAGTCCACCGTGATGCCGTGCTCCCCGTAGGCGCTGATCCAGGGGGCCTCGATCCGCTCGTAGGCGCCACTCGGGGAGCGCACCACCATGGTGATCGGCAGCCCGTGGCGGCCGGCGAACTCGAAGTCGCGCTCGTCGTGGGCCGGCACGCCCATCACCGCACCCTCGCCGTAGCCCATCAGCACGTAGTTGGCGACCCACACCTCGATCGGCGCTCCGGTGAACGGATGCAGCACGTGCAGCCCGGTCGGCAGGCCCTTTTTCTCCTGCGTGGCGACATCGGCCTCCATGACACTGCCGCGGCGGCACTCCTCGATGAAGGCCGAGAGCTCGGGACGGCTCGCCGCCGCGGCGAGCGCCACGGGGTGCTCGGCGGCCACGGCCATGAAGGTGACCCCGAAGAGCGTGTCGACGCGCGTAGTGAAGACCTTCAGGGCGCCTTCAGCCCCGATCGCGGCGCGGGTGTCGGGCGCATATGGGAAGGAGACCTCACAACCCTCGCTGCGGCCGATCCAGTTCGCCTGCATCAGCTTGACGCGCTCGGGCCAGCCGGGCAGCTGCTGCAGATCGCCGAGCAGCTCCTCGGCGTAGCGCGTGATGTTGAGGTAGTACATCGGGATCTCGCGCTTCTCGATCAGCGCCCCGGTACGCCAGCCCCGCCCCTCGATCACCTGCTCGTTGGCGAGCACGGTCTGATCGACCGGATCCCAGTTGACCACCCCGGTCCGGCGGTAGGCGATGCCCTTCTCCAGCATGCGCAGGAACAGCCACTGGTTCCAGTGGTAGTAGGACGGATCGCAGGTCGCGAGTTCGCGGCTCCAGTCAATCCCGAAGCCGAGCGACTTCAGCTGCTTGCGCATGTACTCGATGTTCTGCCGTGTCCAGCGTGCCGGTGGCACGCCGTTGCTCATGGCGGCGTTTTCGGCCGGCAGGCCGAACGCATCCCAGCCCATCGGCTGCAGCACGTTGCGCCCCTGCATGCGCATGAAGCGCGCCAGCACATCGCCGATGGTGTAGTTGCGCACATGGCCCATGTGCAGCCGCCCGGACGGATACGGGAACATCGACAGGCAGTAGAACTTCTCCCGCCCGGGCTCCTCGCGCACCTGGAACGTCCGGTGCTCGTCCCAATACTGTTGCGCGGCGCGCTCAACGGCCGCCGGATCGTAGCTCTCTTCCATCGGACAATGGCCTGGTTTCTCTGTGCTCATCGGTGCGGGATGCCGGCGCGGACCGCCGCGCGTTACGGGCGGCTCATTGTACGGCGCCGCTCGCAGCGCCGCAGCGCGAACGCAGCGGCTGCCG
>JAKAZL010000036.1 GCA_021815925.1 Pseudomonadota bacterium
ATCGAATCGAGCGCCGGCGCCTCGGCGAGGGCGCGGGGCGCGCTCTGCGGTCGCGCGGCTTCACCCTGATCGAAATCATGGTGGTGGTGGTGATCATCGGCCTGCTGGCCGCCGTGATCGTCCCGGAGGTGGTCAACAAGGTCGACGAGGCGCGCATCGCGAAGGCCAAGGAGGACATCCAGAGCCTGGAGACCGCGATCACCGAGTACCGTCTGGACAACTCGGTCTATCCGACCACCCAACAGGGTCTGAAGGCGCTGGTGAAGCGCCCGAGTGACGCCTCGCTCACCAACTGGCACGGCCCCTACATCCAGCGCCTGGTGAAAGACCCCTGGGGACACGCCTATCACTACCAATATCCCGGCACGCACGGCCTGCCCTATGACCTGTACACCTACGGCGCCGACAACCAACCGGGCGGTACCGGCGACAATGCCGACATCGGCAACTGGAACCTCGGCAATTGACCGCTCGGCGCGGCGTGCGCGCGGCTTCACGCTGCTCGAGATCCTGGTGGTGCTCGCGATCATCGGGGTGCTCAGCGCCGGGGTGCTGCTGTCGATCGACCTGACCGGGCACGATCCGGCGCTGCACACTGCGGCGCGGCGGCTGGCGGCGCTGATGCGCTATGCGCGCAGCGAGGCGGAGCTGCAGACCCGTGACTACGGGCTGGTGTTCGATCGGAGCGGCTATCAGTTCGTCACCTACGCCGTGCGGCGCAACGAGTGGCGGGGCGTCCACGCGGATCGCTCGCTGCGCCCACGCGCCCTGCCCTCGGGGGTCGAGGTGAAGGTGGTGGTCGACGGGCGCACCGTGAAGTTGCCGGCGAGCGCCCACGCCCATCACGGCGCCCTCGCCCCACAGGTGATGCTCTACTCGAGCGGGGATCTGTCCTCCTTCAGCATCACGCTGTGGCGCCACGGGGATGCCCGCCACGGCTTCGTGATCCGCGCCAACCGCCGCGGGCGCATCGTCGAGGAGTCCCTCGCCGCGGCGCATCCCCGATGAAGCCGGCGCGCGGGTTCACGCTGATCGAGGTGCTGGTGGCGCTCGCCATCGTCACCATCGGCATGGCCGCCGTGCTCGAGGCGCTCACCTCGTCCGCCCGCGCCACGCTGTATCTGCGCCACAAGACCTTCGCCGAGTGGGTGGCGCTCAATCAGATCGAGCAGGTGCGCCTCTCCGGGACGTTTCCGCACATCGGCACCCGCACCGGACACGTGCGCTTCGCCCGGCGCCAGTGGCGCTGGCGGCAGAAGGTGAGCGACACCACCGTGCCGGGTGTGGTGCGCATCGTGGTGCGCACCCGTCCTCTGAAAGGGCACGACCACCACGAGTGGTATGCGAGCGCCACCGGGTACCTGGGCCGAGCGGTGGGTCCGCCGAACCCGCTCTCCCCGCAGTGGATCCCCGGCTCGATCGCCGGTGTGCCCACGGGCGCACCCGGCACCCCGGGCGCACCGGGCCTCGGGACCGCCGGCAGCGCCGAGGCCCAGCCGCTGGCGCTGCCATGAGCACCCGAGCGCGCACCGGCGGTTTCACGCTGATCGAGCTGCTGGTGGCGATCTTCATCGCCGCAATCATGTTCGCCATCGGCTACGGCGTGATCATGCAGTCGCTGCGCGCGCGCGGGGCGATCCGCCGCGACCAGCGCCAGCTGGTGCACCTGCAGAGCGCGCTGCGCATCATGGAGCAGGACTTCGTCCAACTCGCCCCACGCCCGATTCGCACGGCGAACGGCCTCGGCTGGGAACCGGCGCTGATGAGCGGCAGCACGGGCGGTCCGCTCGCGCAGTTCACCCGCGGCGGCTGGAGCAACCCGCTCGGCCTGCAACGCCCGGAGCTCGAGCGCGTCGCCTACGTGTTGCACCACGGCACGCTGATCCGCGAGCACTGGAACGTGCTCGATCCGACGCTCTCCGACCGGCCGGTCGAGCGCGACCTGCTGCGCCACCTGCGCGGCGTCACGCTGCGCTATCTGGATCTGAACCACCAGTGGGTGCGCCAGTGGCCACCGCCGGTGGCGGGCGCGGAGTCGACGCTCGACAGCTACTACCGGATGCGCCCGCTCGCCGTCGAGGTGACGCTGCGCACCCGTCAGTGGGGACGGATCGTGCGCATCTTCGAGGTGGCCGAGTGACGCCGCGGCGCATGCTCGAGCACCCCCCGCGGCGCGAGCGCGGCGTGGCGCTGCTGGTGGCGATCCTGCTGGTGGCCCTCGCCACCGTGATCGCCGCCTCGCTCGCCTACCACAACGCCATGACCGCGCGGCGCACCATCGGGGCGTTCGACTACGACCAGGCGCTGCTCGTGACCGAGGGCACCGAGGCGTTCGCCGCCTACGGACTGCAGCAAACCTTCCGCAGCCAGCCGGGCCAGATCGACGCACAGCAGCCCTGGGCGCAGCCGATCGGCCCGATCAGCGTCTCCCCGGGCGTGACGCTCGAGGCCTCCCTCGAGGACCTGCAGGGCCGCTTCAATCTGAACAACGTGCTCGAGAGCGACGGGACCACCGTCAACACCCAGCAGCTGCAGGCGTTTCGCGAGCTGCTGACGATGGTGGGCCTGAAGCCGCAGTGGGCCGACGACTGGGTCAACTGGATCGACAAGAGCCCGACGCCGGCGATCGCCGATGCGCCGGCGGCGAGCGCCTACCTCGAGATGGACCCGCCCTACCACACCCCGAACCTGCCGGTGAGCAGCGCCAGTGAGCTGATGGCGCTGCCGGGCTTCGGGCGCGCGCGCTTCGAGCGCATCGCCCCGTACGTCACCGCGCTGCCGGTGGGCACGGCGCTGAACACCTGCACCGCATCGCCCCTGGTGCTCGATGCCTATCTCGGCCACCAGCAGTTCAGCGCCGACCCGCGCCAGTTCGCGCGCGACCGCGCCGCGGCGAGCGGCGGCTGTTTCCCGACGCTGAGCGAGATGGAAACGGCGATCCAGAACACCCTGCAGAGCACCCCGACGGGCGTCAATCCGAACGGCGGGACGCCGCCGAGCAATGCGCAGCCGTTGTTTGCCGAGACGTCCCAGTGGTTCCGCCTGACCAGCGTGGTGCGGGCCAACGGCACGGAGTTCGTCCTGTACTCGATGCTCTACCGCGACAGCGACGGCACCGTGCGCACCGTGCTGCGCAGCGACACGCCGAATTGAGTTCGGCTAGGATTGACGGATGGCCGATCCGCTTCTGCTCAGGCTCTCCCCCAGCGACCCCGCACAGGCGCACTGGCTCGCCGTCGGCAACGCCGCCGGGCCCGAGAGCGGGCCACTCACCCTCGCCGCGGCACGCCTGGGCACCCGTCCGCTGATCGTGCTGGTGCCGGGCACCGATGTGCTGCTGACGCACGCGCAGCTGCCGAGCGCGCGCTCGAGCGTGAAGGTGCAGCAGCTCGTGCCGTTTGCGCTCGAGGAGCAACTCGCCGAGGACATCGACACGCTGCACTTCGCGCTCGGCCGACGCGACGGTGCCGGTCGCACGCCCGTGGCGGTGGTGGCCCGCGCGCGCATGAGCGCCTGGCTCGCCGCCCTCGGCGCCGCAGGCCTCGCGCCGACCGCGCTCTATGCCGACACGCAGCTGCTGCCGGCCAATCCCGCCCAGACCGTCGCGCTGCTCGAGCGCGACGCCGTCACGGTGCGTCCCCCGGGCGGGGAGGCGGTGACGCTCGCGGCCGAGGCGCTGCCCGAGGCGATCGAGCTCGCCCAAGCCGATGGGGCCGGCCGCGGCCTCATTCTCTACGCCAGCGAGGCGGACTGGCAGCGCCACGGCGCGGCGGTCGAGGCGCTGCGCGGACGCTTCGAGGCGCTGCAGGTGCAGCGCCTGCCGGGCGATGCGCTCGAGCTGTTCGCCCGTGCCCTGCCCGCCGCCGGGGCCATCGACCTGCTGCAGGGACCGTATGCGCCGAGCCGCAGCCTGATCGCCGGGGCGCGGGCCTGGCGCTGGGCCGGGGGGCTGGCCGCCGCACTGCTCGGGCTGCACCTGATCGGTCAGGGCCTCGAACTGGCGGTGCTGCACCGGCGCGAGCACGCGCTCGAGGCGGCCCTCACTGAAGTGTTCCAGCGCGTCGTGCCCGGTGCGACGGATGCCACCGAGGCGCACCGCATCATGGTGCAGCGCCTCGCCGCGGCGCGCGCCTCGGCCGGCGGCAGCGGCTTTCTCCAGGCGCTCGGGGCGCTCGCGCGGGCACGCCGCGCCGCACCCGGCGTGCAGCTGAAGGCCGTCAGCTTCCACGGCACCGCCGCCACCCTCGAACTCGATGCCCCGTCGGTGGAGACGCTGAACGCACTGGCGCAGTCGCTGAGCGCTCAGGGCTGGCCGGCGCAGCTCACCGGCGGCTCGCTGGCGCACGGGCGCTTCATCGGCGGGCTGCACATGCATCGGGGACGCTGATGGACATCGCTTCGCGGTTGCGACCGCATCTCAGTCGTCTCTCCCCCCGCGAGCGGCGCATCCTCGCCATCGGCGGACTCATCGCCGCGGGGCTGTTCGTGCTCGCGGTGGTGCTGCCGCTCGAGCGCAGCGTCGGTGCGCTGCAGCGCACCGTGGCGCACCAGCGCGCCGAGCTCGCCTGGATGCGCCGCGTGGCGCCCGAGCTGGCCGCGGCCGGCCCGCCGGGCGCCAACGGCACGCTGCCGCTGATCGTGCTGATCGACCAATCGGCCCGCCGCGCCGGACTCGCAGGAGCACTCGCCGGCAGTGCGCCCGAGGGCCCCGAGACGCTGCGGGTGCGTCTGCAGCGCGCACCGTTCGATGCGCTCATCGCCTGGCTCGCGCGGCTCGAGCAACGCGATGGTGTCGTGGTGCAGGCCGCGCGCATCCAGGCCGCCGACGGGCCGGGCCTGGTCGATGCGGCGCTCACCCTGAAACGCTCCTGAGTCGTGCAGCGCCTCGCCATCATCGTGCTCGCCGGCGCGGTGTTCGCCGCCGTGTTGGTCGCGCGCCTGCCGGCCGCCTGGGTGCTGCCGGCCCTCGGCCCGCGCCTCACCTGCGCCCGGGTCGAGGGCACGCTCTGGCGCGGGGAGTGCGCGCAGGCGCGCCTCGCCGGGGTGACCCTCGATCAGCTCGCCTGGCAGGTGCACCCCGCCGCCCTGCTCGGCGGACGCCTCGCCGCCGACCTGAGCGCCCGGCGCGCCGGTGCCCGGGCGAGCGGTGAGGTGAGCGTGAGGTGGCACGGGCCGCTGCAGGCGCGCGACGTGCACGCGCTGTTGCCCCTGGAGCCGGCGCTGCTGCCGGCACTGCCGTCCTACATCACCGGCGTGCTCGAGGCGGACGTCGCCCGCGCCGTCGTGACGCGCACCGGCGCCGTCGAGCAGCTGCACGGCACGCTCATCGTGCGCCGCCTGATCGACAGCAGCGGCTCGGTCACCCCGCTCGGCAGCTTCCGCATCCGCTTCCCCGCCGCCCCGGGCGAGCCGCGCGGGCAGCTGCGCGATCTCGGCGGTCCGCTCTGGCTGCGCGGCACTCTGCGCCTCACCCCGCAGCCGGGCTACGTGCTGCACGCGCGCGTCGCGGCGCGCACCGGCGCCTCGCCCTCGCTGCTGCAGGCCCTGCAATACCTCGGGGCCCCGGATGCCCAGGGGCGCCGCCCGTTCGCCCTCGCCGGCACGTACTGAGCGCGCTCACAGCTCCTGGAACGCCCCGAGCAGCGGGAAGTAGAGCCCGGCGCGCACCGGCTCGGGCCCGAGCTCGCGCGCCAGCGCGCGATACACCTCGAGCTGCGCCCGGTAGCGTTCGAGCTCGCCGGCGAGGAACCCCTCGAGCCGCCCGCCCTCGTGCGTGCTGGTCTTGAAATCGATCACCCACCGCACCCCCTCGGCATCGATGAACGAGCGATCGATCACGATGCTGCGCAGGCGTCCGTCGGCGAGCCCCGAGAGCGCCCGCTCACTGGCCGCCTCGCGGTGCGCGCCGGAGAGGATCCAGCGTCCGCGCGGATCGGCGAGCGTGGCGCCGAGGGCCGCCAACACCCGCCCGGTGGCGAACGCGAGCTGCCCCGCGGGCACCCCGTAGCGAGCCAGCTGCGCCTCGTAGACATGCGCGCGCGACGGGAGCGCCGCCGGTGCCGGCAGTGACGCCTCGGCGGCGAACTGTTGCAGCGCCGCATGCACCACCGTGCCGATGTGGCGCGCGGTCTCCTGCACCCAACTGAACTCCGGCGGCTCGAGCGACTGGCCGGCGAGCGGCAGGCGCGTCAAGAGCGGCGGCGGCGCGGACTCGGCCGGCTGCCAGGGGAGGATGAGCCGCTGACCGGCGACGGCCGCCGGCGCGCTCGCCTCGCTCCCCGCGGCGGCGGCGGCCGTGTCGAGTCCGGCGAGGAAGTCCGGCCCGAGGGCCGACCACAGCCGCGCGAGCGGCGAGCCGGCCGCCGGGCGCGGCAGCGCCCCGTCGCCTCGGGGCTTGAGCGTGGCGTAGAGATGCAGCGAACGTCGGGCCCGGGTGGCCGCGACGTAGAGCAACCGCAGCTGCTCGTGCGCGCCGCGCCGCTCGCGCAGCCGTTTGACGAACGGTCCGATGCCGCGCGGATCCTCCGCGCCCACCGGCGGAGCCGGTGCGAGCAGGAGGTCGCTCTCCCCGGCCTGTTCGCGCGGCAGGTCGAGCCAGCGCAGCAGCGGCTCACGGTCGTGGTTGCCGCGCCGGTCCAACCCCGGAATCACCACGTGATCGAACTCGAGGCCCTTGGCGTGGTGGATGGTGAGAATCTGCACCGGCTGGGCGGCGCGGGCGAGCGGCTCGGCGTACAGGTTCGCCAACAGCTCCCCGAGCGCGGCGCTGCCGAGCCGCTCGAGGAGCGCCCCGCGCTCGCTCACCGCGCTGAAGAACGCGCGCGCGTGACGCAGCGCATCGATCGGATACGCATCCGCGCCGCCGAGGGCGAGCCAGGTCTGCTCCAGCCAGTCGACGAACGGCAGGCGACCGCGATGCGTGAGCGCCGCCTCGAGCACCGCGCGCACCCGCTCGAGGCGCTCGCGATCCTGCGGCGTACATCCGGCACATCGCTGCGGATCGTTCAGCGCCTCCCAGGGCAGCGTGGCCGCCCCGCGCGAGGAGAGTTCGCTCAGCGTCGCGAGCGTCACGCCGCACCAGGGAGCGCGCAGCACCGCGAGCCACGCCGTCCGATCCCCGAGATGGCCGAGCGCCCCGGCGAGCGCCACCAGGTCACGGACCACGGGCACCTCGGCGAGCGGGACGAGTTTCACGCCGATCGCCTCCACGCCGCGGCGCTGCAGCGCCCCGATCAGCTGCTCGGCATGGCGGCGCGCGGCCACCAACACGGCGATCGAGGCCTCGGGGTCGGCCGTCTTCAGCGCCACGATGCGCTCGAGCAGCGCGGCGTTCTCGGGCGCGCGCGTCTCGGCGGCGAACAGGCGCAGCTCCACCGGCGCCCCCGCGGCGCTCGACGCGTCGCGGCCCGGCAGGCTCGGGGTGAAGCTCACCGCGCTCGAGCGCAGCTCATCGCGCCGCGGGAACAGCGCCCCGAACGTGGCGTTGCACCACTCGATCAGCGCCGGCACGGAGCGGAAGTTGCGGCGCAGGCGCAGCGGCTCGAGGCGCAGCGCCCCGATGCCCCGATCGCGCACGGCGAGGAAGCAGCCGACTTCCGCCTCGCGAAACATGTAGATCGACTGCATCGGATCGCCCACCACGAACAGCGTGCGTCCGTCCTCACCGTCCCACCCGGCCGTCAGACCGGCGATGAGCTCGGTCTGGGCGGCCGAGGTGTCCTGGAATTCATCGACCAGGATGTGCCGCAGACGCACCCCGAGCCGCAGCGCCAGATCGCTCGGCTCGCCCTCCTCGGTGAGGGCCGCCTGCGCCGCCCCGGCGATGCGCGTGTAATCGACCTGACCCTCGAGCGCGAAGCGCACCTCGAGCTCCGCGGCCGCCACTCGCAGCAGCCGCGAGAGCGCCGCGAGCGCCGCGGCATCGGCCGGCGCCAGCTGCGGCGGCGGCAACGCGCTCACCTCGAGCAGCGCCTCGCGCACCGGCGCCTGTGCCCCGAGCGCCGCGATGCACTCCTGCAGCTCGGTGCGCGCGGCGGCCTCGCCGTACTCGACGCCGAGCTTGCGATTGACCGCGCGGCGCCACTCGCCCTTTTGCGTCAACACCAACGCCCCGAGACGCTGCCAGGCCTCGAGCGTGCCGGCCTCGGCGCTGAGCGGCCCGACGCCCGGCAGCCGCGCGAGCCGAGCGACGAGCGGCGCGCCGATGAGCGTGCCGCAGGCGGCGAGCGCCGCGTGCACCAGGCGCTGCAGACTGGCGTCGACGCGCTCGCTGAGGGCCTGCGGGTCGTGCCCGAGCACGTGCGGCAGCCAGTGCGCCCGCTCGGTCAACATCTGCGCCAACAGTCGCTCGAGGTTGCCCCAGCGGTTGTCGAGCCGCTCGAACCACAGATCGGCATCGGCGGCGAGCGTCGCGTCCTGCTCGGCGCCGAGCAGCGTCTGGCGGGCCGCGAGCGCATAGAGCGCCTGTGGCCGCTCCCCGAGCGTCAGCGGCCCGCCGGCCCGCGCCGCGAGCGGCAGCCGGTTGGCGAGACTCAGGTTGAAGGCATCGATGGTGAGGATGCGCAGCCGCGACGGATCGACCTCCAGGCGCCAGCCGCGGGCCGCGGAGCGCTCGAGTACCGCCTGGGCGAGCGTGCGCAGCCGCTCCCCGAGCGCACCGCTGCCGCACTGCCCGTGCAGCGCCCGGTACATCCGCTCGCGCATCTCGGCGGCCGCCCGGCGCGTGAAGGTGATGGCGAGGATCTCCTGCGGATCGTCGACCTCGGCGAGCAGGCGCAGCAGGCGCTGGGTGAGCACGGTCGTCTTGCCCGAGCCGGCCGGGGCCTGCAGCACGATGGAGCGGCGCGGGTCGGTGGCCTGCTCGCGCGCGGCCTCATCGCCGCTCGGCGCATCGGCCGCAGCGAGCGTCACGGCCCCTCCTCGGCGAGCGCCTCGTCCGTCTCGGGCGCCTCGAGTCCCTCGCCGACGCGACACACCGCGCTCAGATGACAGAACTCGCACGCCCCGGGCTTCGGATCGACGGCCGCCTCGCCCCGCACGAACCCGGTGGCCAGCCGCTCGAGCACGGTCTGCCAGGCCGCCACGCGCGCCGCCCACGGCGACTCGCGCGAGCCGTCCGCCTCGACGGCCGGCACCCCCGGCAGCACCTGCGCGCTCGCCGCAACACCCCGGAAGACGATCTCCCGGGCCGTCAGATGCACCGTCGCGAGCGCCTGCACCGCGTCCCCGAGCGCCGCGCGGTAGGCGAGCAGCTGCGGGTGCGAGGGTCGCTCGCCGTACCAGTCGGGCCGGATCGGCCGACCGGTCTTGTAATCGAGAATCGCGAGCGAGCCGTCGCCGAGCACATCGACCCGATCGATGCGCAGGTTGAGGCGCGCCCCGGCCAGGGTCAGTTCCACGGCGCGCTCGGTGTCGCGCACCGTGAACGCCTCGCGCTGCCGTTCGAGCGCACACAGCGCGCGCATCAACCGCACGGCGCGTTGGCACTCGCGCCGCATCGCGGCGGCCGACGGCGGAGCGCTCTGGCCGGCGAGGAGCCGTTCGGCGGCCCGCTCGACGCAGGCCCCGAGCCGCTCATCGAGGGCCACCGGCCCGAGCGCCGCGAGCGCCGCGGAGTCCCCGAGCGCGCCCCAGAGCTCCTGCAGCGCCCCGTGCAGCAGCTGGCCGCGCAGGTCCGAGGGCACCCCCGGCTCGCTCGATTCCAGGGGCGCGCAGCCGAGGCGCAGCTCCCCGTAGGCGCGAAACGGACAGAGGTTCTGCAGCTCGAGGCTGCGGGTACCGGCCGGCAGCGGGAGGTGCACGTCCCAGGGCCGCACCGCCTCGACCCAGGTCTCGAGCTGACCGTCGCGATGCAGGCGCTCCGCCAGCCACGGCAGGGGCGCGACCTGAGACGCCTCCAGGGGCGCCCCGCCGGCCAGCAGCGGGCTCGGCAGCACGGTCACGTCCCCATCGCGCAGCGGCGCGCTGAGCACCAGGCGCCCGGCGGCGGCCCGCCAGGCCTCGAGCAGCGCCTGCGCCTCGCGCAGCCGCCCGCCGGCCGAGGCCGCCGGCCACTCGGCCGCGAGCTGCGCTCCGAGCGGCAGGAAGGGGTTCGGATCCGGGGCCTGCGGCAGCGTGTCGTGATCGAGTCCGCCGACCCAGATCCCGTCGTAGCGCACGAGCGGGTCGGCGAGCGAGGCGGTGACCGTCACGGCCGCGTCCTCTTCGGCCGGCCGGTAGGCCGTGCGCGCCGCGAGCTCACTCAGCCGCTCGATCGCCGCGGAGCGCTCCATCCGGGGCACGACGGCCGACAGCTGGCCGTATTCCTCCAGCAGCTCCCGCAGTCGCAGCAGCGTCTGTTGCGCGGGGCTGTCGAGCCCTGCGGTCCCGCCGGGCCAGCCGAGCGCCTCGAGGGACGCCTGGAACCGCTCGGACCACTCGCGCGGGGAGCCCGCCGCGCGACCGAGCGCCACCGCGGCCTCGCTGAGGCGCTCACGAATCGCCGCCGCGACGCCGAGCGGTGCGGCCTCGAGCAGCGCCTCGAACGCGCGCCGCTCGAGGGCCGGCGGCGCCCGCTCGCGCAGCCACAGATCGAGCCGCGCACGCCCCTCGGCCGCCTCGCGCCAACACGGTCCGCGCAGCCACTCCAACAGCGCCTCGAGCGGCACGTGCCGCCCGTCGAGGAGCGCCAGTGCACTCAGCGCGTGCGCGAGCGCCGGCTGCTGCGCGAGCGGCGCCCCGCCCTCCACCGCGGCGAACGCGTGCTCGGTGCCGACGGTGAACCCGGGGTCGAGCGCCTGGCGGATCAGCGCCGCGAGCCGCCCGCAGCGCTCCCTCGAGCCCGGCAGGATCACCAGCAGCCGCGTCTCGGGCGCCGCGCGCAGCTGCGCGGCACACCAGCCGGCGATGCGGTCGAGCTCTTCGGTCGGATCGGCCGCGCGGACCACCTCGGGGACGGCCGCCGGCGGCCCCGGAGCGCACCACAGCGTCTCCCAGCCGCGCGCCGCGCGCCCCTGGCGCAGCGCGCGCAGGCGCGGATCCTCGAACAGAAAGCCACACAGCGCCACGGGCCGGGCATCACCGAGCGCATCGTGCGCCCCGAGGGCCTCCTCGAGGGTGCGCGCCCCGAGGGCCGCGACGCGCGCGCCGACCGCGCGCTCGACCTCGAGCAGCAGCGCCGTTTCGCTCTGGGGAAGGGCCCGCAGGCCCGACCGATCGATGCCGAGTGTCTCGGCGAGCCGGTGCGCCCCGAGCAGTCCCTCGGCGAGCGCCCCGGGATTGGCGAGCACGAGCGCCCCGATGGCTTCGGCCGTGCACTCGCGCCACAGCAACCACTCCTCGGCCGGTCGCAGCAGCCGCGGGGGCATGCCCTCGGCGGCCTCCTCGAGCGCACGGCGCTCGCATTCGCGGCCGAGCCACCCGTCGAGGGGGAGCACGTCGGGGCTGGGCCAGACCCGCCGACCCCGATCGAGCTGGGCCGCGGCGTGTGCCAGGCGCAGCGCATGCGCGCGCCGGCGGGTCGGCGTCACCACGGTGCCTCCCGCCTCGATGAGGGCCTCGAGATGCGCAGGAACCTTTATCAAAACAATAGCGTATCGGTTATTGTTGAGAAGCGACTTTTAACAAATGACTTCAATGTCATTCATTTGAACCGGGCACTGGCCGCCACCACGTTGTCCTGCGGCGGCGCCGAGGCGTAGCCGGCGAGC
The DNA here is from genome assembly GCA_021815925.1 of Pseudomonadota bacterium. Lineage (GTDB taxonomy): Bacteria > Pseudomonadota > Gammaproteobacteria > Steroidobacterales > Steroidobacteraceae > 13-2-20CM-66-19. Next base: position 11,688 of record JAKAZL010000036.1, read on the forward strand.
AGCTCCTCGATCCGGCCGAACACGTCGAGCAGCATCGCGCTGTCCGGCAGCGTGGTGACGCGGAAGTGATTGCGGTACGGCACGTTGAAGCTCACCCCCGGCGCGACCAGCACGTGCTTCTGCTCGAGCAGATCGAGCGCGAAGCGCTGATCGTCGAAGCCCGGCAGGCGCTCGGTGTCGACCCCGATGAAGGCATACATGGCGCCCTGCGGCACCTGCTTCAGCCGCAGGTAACTGCTGGCCGCCACCGCGTGCGCGATGGCCCTGCGCGACTCGTACAGTCGCCCGCCCGGCACGATCAGATCGCGGATCGACTGGTAGCCGCCGAGGGCCGTCTGCACCGCCCACTGCGCCAGCACGTTGCTGCACAGACGCAGCGAGCTCAGCAGATCGATGGCGCTCAGATACTCCGCCGCGGCGCGCGTGCGCCCGGAGAACACCGCCCAGCCGACCCGGTAGCCGCACGCGCGATACACCTTGGAGAGCCCCGAGAGCGTGGCGCACAGCGTGTCCTCGACCAGCGTGGCCATGGGCACGAACTGCGCCTCGTCGTACACCATCTGGTCGTAGATCTCGTCGCTGAAGACCACGAGCCCGGCACGCTCGGCGAGTCGGGCGAGCCCCTCGAGCACCGTGCGCGGATACACCGCGCCGGTGGGGTTGTTCGGGTTGATGACGACCAGGGCGCGCGTGCGCGGCGTGATGAGCGCCGCCACTTCCTCCGGATCGGGCACGAATCCGTTCTCCGGGCGGCACGGGTAGTGCACGGCGCGCCCGCCGTTCAGCGTCACCGCGGCCGTCCAGAGCGGATAGTCCGGGCTCGGCACCAGCACTTCGTCGCCGTCGTTGAGCAGCGCCCGCAGCACCAGGTTGATCAGTTCGCTCACGCCGTTGCCGATGAACACCTCCTCGGCGCTCACCCCGTTCACCCCGCGCGCCTGCTGCTGCATCACCACCGCTTCGCGCGCCGGGAAGATCCCCTTCTGGTGACAGTAGCCCTCGGCCTCGGAGAGGTTCTCGATCATCGCCAGACGCATCGTCTCCGGCGTGCGCAGCCCGAAGGCCCCGGGGTTGCCGATGTTCAGCGAGAGAATCTCGTAGCCCTGGCGCTCGAGCTCGTGTGCGCGGCGCGCCAGCCGGCCGCGGATCTCGTAGCGCACCTGGCGCAGGCTCTCACTGGGACGAATGACCGACTCGTTCATCCTCGGAGCATACCATCGGCCCCGCGCTCGAAGTGATGACAGGCCACCCATCGGCCCGCACCGGCCTCGATCCACGGCGGGCGCTGTTCGGTGCAGCGCGCCGTGGCCTGGGGGCAGCGGGTCCGGAACGCGCATCCGCCGGCCGGCGGCGGCTCGCCGTCGGTGAGGCGCACCTGCGCGAGGCGGCCGGGCTGCACGTCGGGGTCGGCAACCGGAACGGCCGCGAGCAGCGCACGCGTGTAGGGGTGCAGCGGCCGTGAGAACAGCGCCTCGCTCGGGGCGAGCTCGGCCATCGCGCCCTGATACAGCACCAGCACGCGCTCGCACCCGCGGCGCACCGCGCCCAGATCGTGACTGACCCACAGCACGCTCATGCCCTGCTCGCGGCGCAACGCCTCGAGCAGCGCACCGATCTGCCGCTGGGCGCGCACGTCGAGTGCCGAGAGCGGCTCATCGCACACGAGCAGCCGCGGCGCGAGAATCATCGCCCGGGCGATGCCGACGCGCTGGCATTGCCCGCCGGACAGCTCGTGCGGCCGGCGGGTGGCGAGCGCCGGATCGAGCCCGACGCGCTCGAGCATCGCCGCCACGCGCGTGGCACGCGCCTGCGCGTCGAGCTCGCCGTGGTGTATCTCGAGCGGCTCCCCGACCAGCCGCTCGACGCTCAGGCGCGGATCGAGACTCGAGAGCGGGTCCTGGAAGATCAGCTGCAGGTCGCGCCGCAGCGCGCGCAGGCGCCGCTCGGGCCACGCGCCGACCTCGCGCCCGAGCCACGCAATGCGACCGTGTGCCGCGCCGACGAGGCGCAGCGCAGCGCGGGTCAGCGTCGATTTACCGCAGCCGGACTCCCCGACCACCGCCAGGGACTCCCCGGGCGCGATCGCCACGGTCACCGCCTGCAGCGCCACGATCTCCCCGCGGCGCCGCCGCGCACCTCTCTGGCGGTAGCGCACGGTGAGATCCTCCACCGCGAGCACCGGCGCCCCGGCGCCGCGGGCCGCCGGCGCGCCGCCCGGCACGGCCGGCTCGCGCGCCGCCTGCAGCAACTCGCGCGTGTAGCGCTCGCGCGGTGCGTGGAACACCTGCGCGGCGCTCCCGGTCTCGATCACCCGGCCGGCGCGCATCACCGCCACGCGATCGGCGAGGCCGGCCAGCGCCGCGAAGTCGTGCGTCACCAACACCAACCCGAGGCGCCGCTCGCGCTTGATGTGCGCCAGCAGCGCGAGGATCTGCGCCTGGATCGTCACGTCGAGCGCGGTCGTCGGCTCATCGAGAATCAGCAGCTGCGGATCGCACGAGAGTGCGATGGCGAGCAGCACGCGCTGGCGCATTCCGCCGGAGAGCTCGTGCGGATACTGCTGCAGGCAGCGCGCCGGGGCCGCCAGACGCACCTGCTCGAGCAGCTCGAGCGCCCGGGCGCGCGCGGCGCGCCGGCTGCAGCCGGTGTGCCGCAGGATCGGCTCGGTGAGCTGCGCACCGATGCGCAGGTGCGGGGTCAGCGCGCCCATCGGGTCCTGGAACACCAGCCCGATGTGCCGGCCGCGCAGCGCATCGAGTGCCCGCTCGGTGCACCCGATGAGTTCGGTCGCCCCGAAGCGCGCCCGGCCGCTCACCGCCGCGGCGCTCGGGGCGAGTCCGAGCGCGGCGAGGAAGGTGAGGCTCTTGCCGGCGCCGGACTCCCCGACCACCCCGAGACACTCCCCGGCGCGCACCGCGAGCGACACCGCATCGACGACGGGCACGCCGGCGAAGTGAACGCTGAGGGCGTGCAGCGCGAGCAGCGCCGGTGCCTCGTGCGCCGCGCCCATCGCCTCAGCGCTGGTGGGGATCGAGGACATCACGCAGCGCATCCCCCAGGACGTTGAACGCCAGCAGCAACACGATCAGCACCACCGCCGGCACGAGCAGCAGCCACGGGGCACTCAACATCTGGCGCGCCCCGGCGTTGATCAGGCTGCCGAGACTGGCGCGCGGGGGCTCGACGCCGAGCCCGAGGAAGCTCAAAAAACTCTCGTACACGATCATCTGCGGCACCATCAGCGTGGCATACACCACGACGGTGCCGGCGAGATTCGGCAGCACGTGCCGGCGCAGCATCTGCAGGTCGCTCAAACCTCCCGCGCGCGCCGCCTCCATGAACGGCTGGCGCTTCAACGAGAGCGTCTGGGCGCGCACCACCCGCGCGAGCGTCAGCCAGCCGACCGCGCCGATCGCCACCAGCAGCACCGCGATGTTGCCGCGCCCGAACAGCGCCGCGAGGATGAGCACGATGAACAGGTACGGCAGCGCGTAGAGCACATCGACCACGCGCATCATCCCGGCATCGACCCGCCCGCCCACCCAACCGGCGCCCGCCCCCCACGCGACCCCGATCAGCACACTCACCCCCGTGGCGAGCACCCCGATCAGCAGCGAGAGGCGCAGTCCGCTCAGCGTGCGCACGTAGAGGTCGCGCCCGAGCGCATCGGTACCGAGCCAATGCTGTGCGATGAACCCGGGCGGCACCGCCAGGTGCCGCCAGTCGAGCGCACGGTAGGAGTACGGGCTGGCCGCCGGTCCGAACAGCGCGAGCAGCACCAGCGCGCCGAGCACGAGCGCGGCGAGCCGTGCGCGCACGCGCGGCTCACGGAGCCTCATGGCGCACCCGCGGATCGAGCCAGGCGTGCAGCAGATCCGCCCCGAGGTTCGCCAACAGGGTCAACGTGCCGTAGACCAGCACCATGCCCATCACCAACGTGTAGTCCCGGTCGATCGCGCCCATCACCAGGTAGCGGCCCGTCCCGGGCAGTTCGAACACGCTCTCCACGACCAGCGAGCCGGTGACCAGATAGGTCGCGGCCGGCCCGAGATAACTCACCACCGGCACCAGCGCCGGCCGCAGTGCGTGGCGCCACAGGACCCGCGCGCGACCGAGGCCGCGCGCGCGCGCGGTGCGGATGTAGCTCGCGTTGAGCACCTCGAGGAGACTGGCGCGCGTCAGGCGCGCGATCGAGGCGATCAGCGGTAGTGCCAGGGTGATCGCCGGCAACACCAGGTCGCGCGGCGTGTCGGGCTGCCAGCCGGCCACCGGCAGCCAGCGCAACCACACCCCGACGATGAGTGCGAGCAGCGGACCGATGACGAAGCTCGGCAGCGCGAGCGTCACGGCCGCCAGGGGCGCAAGCGCCCGGTCGATCACCCCGCCGCGGCGCAGCACCGCCGCCATGCCGAGCGCGATGCCGCTCAGCGCGCCGAGCGCGAGCGCCGCGGCGCCGAGTTCGGCACTCACCGGCAGTCCAGCCCCGATCAGTCCGGCGACCGGCTCATCGCGCAGGCTGTAGGAGCGGCCGAGATCCCCGTGCGCGAGCGCGCGCAGGTACGCCGCGTACTGCACGGCGAGCGGCCGATCGAGTCCGTAGCGCTGGCGCAGCTCGGCGCGGGTGCGCGCCGAGAGCGCCCGCGCCGCCGCGAACGGTCCGCCGGGGGCGAGGCGGATGACGAAAAACGATACGGTGAGCAGGATCAGCAGGACCGGAACGATCCCCGCAATACGGCGCAGCGCGTAACCGAGCATGACTCAGTTTAGCGCGATCCTCTGCTATATTGGCCGGACTCTCTCGAGACGATGGCGAGATCATGAAACGCATACTGGTCGGTATCAAGCGCGTCGTGGATTACAACGTGCGCATCCGCGTCAAGCCCGACGGATCGGGCGTGCTCACCGACGGGGTCAAGATGAGCGTCAACCCCTTCGATGAGATCGCGCTCGAGGAGGCGCTGCGCATCAAGGAGCGCGGTGCCGCCGAGGAAGTGGTGGTCGTGACGGTGGGGCCGGCGGACTGCCAACCGCAGCTGCGCACCTGCCTCGCCATGGGCGCGGATCGCGCGCTGCACGTGCAGACCGACACCCCGCTCGAGCCGCTCGCCACCGCCGGCGTGCTGCGCACGCTCATCGAGCGCGAGCAGCCCTTCCTGGTGCTGCTCGGCAAGCAGGCCATCGATGATGACAACGGTCAGACCGGGCAGATGCTCGCAGCGCTGTGGGATCGGCCGCAGGCCACCTTTGCCTCGAAGATCGAACTCACCGAGGGCAAGGCGCAGGTGACGCGCGAAGTCGACGCGGGACTGGAGACCCTCGAGGTCGACCTGCCGGCGGTCGTGACCGTGGATCTGCGCCTGAACGAGCCGCGCTACGTGAAGCTGCCGGACATCATGAAGGCGAAGAAGAAGCCGCTCGACACTCTCACGCTGGAGTCCCTCGGCATCACGCCGCGCACGCAGCTGAAGACGCTGCGCTATGAACCGCCCGCGCAGCGCAGCAAGGGTGTGCGGGTGAACGATGCCGCCGAGCTGCTCGCGGTGCTGAAGCACAAAGGACTGCTGTAAATGAGCCAGAACATTCTCATCGTCGCCGAACACGACGGCCGCACCCTCAGCGTCGCAACCGCCAAATGCGTCGCCTGCGCCGCGACGGTGCCCGACGCGACCATCACCATCGTCGTCTGTGCTGCGGACACCACCGCTCTCGCCCAGCAGGCTGCAGCGCTCGCCGGCGTCGGCACGGTGCTCACCGTCGAGCATCCCGTGCACGCCCATCCGCTCGCTGCCGCCCTCGCGCCGCAGGTCGCGGCCCTCGCCGCACCCTACACGCACGTGTTCGGACCCTCGAGCACCTTCGGCAAGGATCTGATGCCGCGCGTCGCGGCGCTGCTGAAGACCGTGCAGGTGAGCGACATCATGGCGGTGGAGAGCGCGACGCGCTTTCGTCGCCCGATCTACGCCGGTAACGCCATCCTCACCGTCGAGGTGCTCGACGGCGCCAAAGTAGTCGGCACCGTGCGCACCGCGTCCTTCCAGCCGGCGGGCGGCGGCGGCACGGCGCGCATCGAGGCGGCCACACCCGCGGTGGCACCGCCCACCCACACCCGCTTCGTGTCGGTCTCGGCCGCGCGCAGCGACCGGCCCGACCTGCAGAGCGCCGCTCGGGTGGTCTCCGGCGGGCGTGCACTCGGCAGCGCGGAGAACTTCCAGCTGCTCTACGGTCTCGCCGACACCCTCGGGGCCGCCGTCGGCGCCTCGCGGGCCGCCGTGGATGCCGGCTATGCGCCGAATGAACTGCAGGTCGGCCAGACCGGCAAGATCATCGCCCCGGAGCTGTACCTGGCGATCGGGATCTCCGGAGCCATCCAGCACCTGACCGGCATCAAGGACGCCCGCACCATCGTCGCAATCAACAAGGACCCGGACGCGCCGATTTTCGAGGTCGCGGACTTCGGTCTGGTCGGCGATCTGTTCGAGATCGTCCCGCAGTTGCAAAAGCTCCTCGGCTGAGCCGAACAACCCCCACGAAAAAGGGGGTTCGCCTCGCGGCGAACCCCCTTTGTGCATCACGGCGGCCCAGCGCCGCGCCTCGCCGGCTCAGAGCTGGCTCAGCACGTGCTCCGCGGCCGACACCTTGAACTGGCCCGGCGCCTCGATGTTGGCGTAGCTCACCACGCCGTCATCGATCACCAGTGCGAAGCGCTGACCGCGCAGCCCGAGCCCGAAACCGCGGGCATCGAGCTCCAGACCGAGGGCCTTGGCGTAATCGCCATTGCCATCGGCGAGCATCAGCACCTTGTCCGCCACGCCCGAGGCCTTGCCCCAGGCATTCATCACGAACACGTCGTTCACCGCCATGCAGGCAATGGTGTCCACGCCCTTGGCGCGGATCTGATCGGCCAGCTGCACGAAGCCCGGCAGGTGCTTCGCATCGCAGGTCGGCGTGAACGCGCCGGGCACCGAGAACAACACCACCTTCTTGCCCTTGAAGAGCTCCTCGCTGGTGAGATCCTTCGGTCCTTCCGCGCTCATCGTCTTCAACACGCCCGCAGGCATGTGGTCCCCGGCTTTAATCGCCATGCAATTCCTCCTGATCGATCAGACGGCCTGGCCGGCGGGCATCAGCCCGCCGACTTCGCCTTCAGACTCCACAGCTCGGCCAGACGCTGAAGCGTCGGGTCGCCCCTGACGCTGTTGAACGCGTTCAGTGCCGCCGCCTTGTTGCCCGCCTTCAGCTGCGCGATACCGAGCAGCAGATGGGCCTCGGCCGGACGGGCGAGCCCGCCCTTGGCGATGCCCTGGGTGAACATCTGCACGGCCTTGTGGAAGTGCTGATAGCCGTAGTACGCGACGCCCACACGGATCTCCGAATTGCCCTTCGCCTGCTTGGCGGCGAGCTCCGCGGTGTGGCTCAGCGTCTTCTGGTCCGATGCGGCACGCTTCTCGGCATCCTGCAGGATGCGCTCGGCCTTGGCCTTCTGGTGCGGATCGGTGAACACGTTGTTCTTCAGCGCCGAATTCAGCACCAGCTCGGCCTCACCCGGGGAGCCGGCCTCGATGGCGAGCTCGGCGTAGCTGGTGAACTCGTGCGCCTGCTGCATCACGCCCACGTCGAACGCCAGTCGATAGGCCTCGAGCAGGTTCGCATCGCTCTTGATGCTCTTGAACGTCTGGAACAGCAGGTACTGCCAGTACTGACGCTGCGGGTAGTACACCACCAGCTGCTCGAGCGCATTCAGCAGGCAGGCCTGGTCGTGCAGCTTCATGCACGAGCTCTGGATCAGCTGCAGCGACTGCTGGCTCGGCTTCTGGCCGGCCTTGATCGCCCCGTTGGCAATCCCCCGCTCATAGGCGATGGTCTGCTTCCAGTTGCCCTGCAGGTAGTACGCCTGGCCGACCAGCGTCTGCATCGCCGCTCCGGCGTAATGCTTCTGGAGCGCCTCGGTGCCGTACTGGATGGCCTTCGGGTAGTTGTGCAGCTGGTAGTAGATCTGCGCCAGCGCCACCGTGAACTGCTGCGTCTGCGCCGCGGTCACGTACGGGTCCGACAGCAGCGCCTCGAGCTTCGGGGCGAGCTTGGGATAGTTGTGCGTCTTCTCGTACGCGAACACATACAGCTGATTCAGGATGTGCATCGCATACGGGCTCTTGTGCGCCGCCGGCATGCCCGCCACCTGATCGAGGTCCGCCAGGCCCACGGGGAAATTGCCCCCCTGGATCGCCTTCTGCGCCGCCTGCAGCTTCAGCGCCACGGGGCGCGTGATCGCCTTCGACGGACCCGCGGCGGCCTGCGCCGGCGTCACGTGCAGCACGCTCACTGCACCCACCAGCAAGGCGCCGAGCGCCGCTGCCGCAACAATGCCCTTGAACTTCATGAAACTCTCTCGCATGGATGAATGTTCCAAACGCGCCTATTGCGCGAATTCGGAGGTATTGACGAAACCGATCTTGGTCATTCGGTTGCGCTGAGCATCCGCCAGCACCCGCGCCACGATGCCGTACTTGGCCATACCGTCGGGGTTCAGGTGAATCTCCGGCTGCGGGCTCTTCGCCGACTCGCTGGCGAAGTAGCCGTCCAGCACCTGCATGTTCGGCACCACGGTGCCGTTCCAGGTGATGGTGCCGTCGAAGTCGATGCTGAGGTTGATCACCTCGGGCGGCTTGCTGGGCGGCTGATGCTGATTCTGCGGCAGATCCATCTTCACCGAATGGGTCATCACCGGCAGCGTAATGATCAGGGTCACCAACAGCACGAGCATGACGTCGATCAACGGCGTGGTGTTGATCTCGACCA
>JAKAZL010000128.1 GCA_021815925.1 Pseudomonadota bacterium
CGGAAGCTCATGCCGAGGAGCTTCGCGGCGGCGGTCTTGTTGTAGCGGGTCTTCTCCAGCGCCTGCACAATGGCGCCGCGCTCGATGTCCTCCAGGTGATCGCCGAGCGCGCCGGATGCGGACGCATGCTCCGCCGGTGCGAGCGTCGGGGCGGGCGCCCGTGCGGGTGAGCGCAGCTTGATGTGCTCGGCGGTGATGATCCCCCCGAGACACAGCGTCAGTGCCCGCTCCAGGACGTTTTCGAGCTCCCGCACGTTGCCCGGGAACGGATAGGCGGCGAGTTGCGCAAGCGCGTCATCCGAGATGCGCGGCGCCGGGCCGTTGATCCGCTTGCCGAGGCGCGTGAGCACCGTGCGAGCGATATCCGCAATGTCCTCGGGGCGCTCGCGCAGTGACGGCACGTGCAGCTCGATGACGTTGATGCGGTAGAAGAGATCCTCGCGGAACTGACCCTGCGCGACGAGTTCTGCGAGGCTCTTGTGCGTCGCGGAGAGAATGCGCACATCGACCTTCTCTTCCTGGGCCTCCCCGACCGGTCGGACCGTCTTCTCCTGCACGATCCGCAGCAGCTTCACCTGCATGTGCAGCGGCAGGTCGGCGACTTCATCCAGGAACAGCGTGCCGCCCTCGGCGGCCTGCACCAGGCCCTTCTTGTCGGCGACCGCGCCGGTGAAACTGCCGCGCTTGTGGCCGAAGAACTCGCTCTCCATCAGCTCGGTGGGGATCGCGCCGCAGTTGACGGCGATGAACGGACGTTCCCGGCGAGCGCCGGATTCATGGATCAGGCGGGCGACCAGCTCCTTACCGGTGCCCGATTCGCCCGAGATGTGCACCGGGGCCTCACTGCGCGCGACTCGCCCGATCAGCTCGCGCAGCTGCTCCATCGGCACCGAGTGGCCGATGAGGCGCGCCCGGCCGGGATCGACGGCAGGCTCCGCCGCCGCGGCGCTCGCGCTCAAGCGGATGGCATTGTCGATGAGCTTGCGCAGGACGCCCAGATCGAGCGGCTTGGAGACGAAATCGAACGCGCCGAGTTTCAGGGCCCGCACGGCCGACTCCACGTTGCCGTGGGCCGTGATCACTGCCACCGGCAGCTGGGCGCGGTTCTGCTGGATCCAGGCGACCAGGTCCAAACCATTGCCGTCGGGCAGGCGCATGTCCGTGAGGCACAGGTCGAACGGTTCGCCCTTCAGCAGCCGCTGGGCGGTGCCCACGTCGGGGGCGGTTCGGGTGCGCAGATTCATGCGGCGCAGCGTCAGATTGAGCAGTTCCAGCAGGTCCGGCTCATCATCGACGATCAGCACCGTCGGCCGGGTGGCCTCGGTGCGCGCGGCAGTCTGACTTGCGCTCAAGCGTCCATCTCCCCTATCCATCGCAGCGGGTCTGCGAATACCAGCCTAAAAATGCTACCGCCGCCGTGACGTGGCTCATAGAGCAGCGTTGCGCCATTGGCCTGGGCGAGCTCCCGGGCGAGGAACAGCCCGAGCCCAGTGCCCCGTCCACCGCTGAAGAACGGCTCGAAGATACGCTCGATGTGCTCAGGGAGCACCCCGGGTCCCCGATCTGCGACTTCCAGATAGGGGCGGGCGTTCGGGCTGCGCCGGCCACAGATCAGCTCGATGGGCCCGGCACCATCGCCGGCACTGTAGCGCAGGGCATTCTCGCAGAGATTCCAGACGATCTGGCGCAACTGCGCGGGGTCGAAGCGCACCTCGAGCTCTTGCCCCTCGGCGCTGAGGCGCATCCGTTCGCTCGGCCACTGCATGGTCTCGCAGAACTCCGCCACGAAGCTCGTGCACCAGTCCTCGAGCGCCAGCCGTTCGGCGCGCGCCGCTTCGCGGCGCGAGAGGCGCAGCACGCTCTCGATGATGTGGCTGACGCGCTCGGCGTGCCGTTGGATGATTTCGGTCAGGCGCTGCTCTTCAGGCGCGAGGTTCGGGGACTCTGCGAGCAGCTGCCCGGCATGACTCATGGCCCCGACGGGATTGCGGATCTCGTGCGCGATGCTGGCCGAGAGCCGGCCCAGGGCGGCGAGCTTGGATTGCTGCACCTTTTCGGCGAGCAGGCTCGTGTCCTCCAGGAACACCAGCACCGGCGCCGGGTTCGCGTCGCCCAGCGAGGCAAAATGTGCCCGGATCTCGCGCGAGCCGTCGGGACTGGCGAAGGTCGGATCTTCGGCCGGGAACAGCCCGGTGCGGTCGGTGCTGTCCCGCCAGCGCGCGAGGAGCTTCAGCAGTTCGGGCGAGACGCTCTGCAGGGGCGCATCGGCCCGCGCGAGGTCCGCACCGAGCAGGCGCGCCGCCGAATCATTCAGCAGCCGGATGCGCTCCTGGGGATCCACGACCAGGATGCTCTCGCGCAGATGGCGAACGATGTACTCCGAGAGCTGCGCGAGGTTCGCCAGGTCGATCTCCTGGCGTCGCACGGTGGCCTCGCTGGCGCGCAGGCGGTCGGCGAGCGGCCAGGCCGACAGCGCGATGGCGAACAGCACCACCCCGAGCATCCCGGCGGTGGCGAAGCCCTCGGGCCGCGCCGTGCGCAGGCCGATGAAGAACTGCGGGATGAGCACCGCCAACGTGGCGCCGGCGGCGATGAGGAGTGCCTCGCGGCGCTCGGCGAGCAGCGTCAGGGCCAGCACCGGCAAGGCGAGCAGGATGCCGAAGCCGCTCGAGACGCCACCGCCGGCGACGAGAATCAGTGCAATCGCCACCGAATCGAGCAGCGAGTTCAGCAGCGGCGGGAGGAGGGCGTCCGGACCGCTGAGACGCTGGCGGAGGATCAGCGCCAAGCCGGCGGCGAAATAGGCGACGCAGGTCGTGACGAACAGGCCCGGATTCGCCACGGGTAGGTAGGGGGTCCTGGCGAATGCCAGGACCCCGAGCAGCACCGTCGGCACCAGCAGCCGATAGACGTTGAGCCAGCCGGCGACGCGTCGGGCGAGGTCCGAGGGGATGGCGGGGTTGATGGCGGCGCTGGCCGGCATGGCGGTGCGGGTGACGGAAGAGCGGGAGCCGGCGCGGACTGTAGCATCCGCGCTGCCGGCGCACCGGGATGGGTGTCGCAGCACGGCGGCCCATTAGGTGGATTTATTGGCGGGGCGGGACGATTTTGGCGACAATCGGATGTTTAACGCCTTCGGTCAGGACTGCAAGAGCGAACAATGAATCTGCACGAGTATCAAGCCAAAGAGATCTTCCGGAAATACGGCATTCCCGTGCCCGCAGGCCGACCGGCCGCCACGCCCGAGGAGGCCGTCGCGGCCGCCAAGGCGCTCGGCGGCTCGATCTGGGTCGTGAAGGCACAGGTGCATGCGGGCGGACGCGGTAAGGCGGGCGGCGTGAAGCTGGCGCGCGACCTCGATGCGGTCCGCAGCGCCGCCAAAGCGATGCTCGGGACGCGCCTTGCGACCAAGCAGACCGGCCCCGAGGGGCTGCCGGTCGAGAAAGTCTACGTGGAGAGCGGTTCGGACATCGCCCGCGAGATCTACCTGTCACTCACACTGAACCGGGAGAAGGGGCGCATTGCGCTCATCGCCTCCTCGGCCGGCGGCATGGATATCGAGGAGGTCGCCGAGAAGACCCCCGAGCAGATCCTCTCGGTCACCGTGCATCCGGCGGCCGGACTGCAGCCCTTCCAGACGCGCCAGCTCGCCTTCGGCCTCGGTCTCACGGGCGATCAGATCAAGCAGTTCCAGCACATCGCGCTCGCGCTGTACAAGCTGTACCTGGAGCAGGATACGAGCCTGCTCGAGATCAACCCGCTGATCGTGACGAAGTCCGGTCAGCTGCTGGCGCTCGACGCGAAGTTCAACGTGGATGTCAACGCGGTATTCCGCCACCCGGACCTCGCCGAGCTGCGCGATACGAGCCAGGAAGACCCGATGGAGCTGCGCGCCAGCGAGCACGAGCTCAACTACGTCTCCCTCGACGGCGACATCGCTTGCATGGTCAACGGCGCGGGCCTCGCCATGGCGACGATGGATCTGATCAAGCTGCACGGCGGCGAGCCGGCCAACTTCCTCGACGTCGGCGGCGGTGCGACCAGCGAGCGTGTGACGCACGCGTTCAAGCTCATCCTGTCGAACCCGAAGGTGCAGGCCGTGTTGGTCAACATCTTCGGCGGCATTGTCC